>NZ_JAUBPT010000138.1:0-5877 GCF_036700905.1 Microcoleus sp. S13_C3
GGTTTGCCTTTTTTGCAGTTGTCGTAGAACCGCGCAATTGCAGACCAAGCTCTTTCGGCAGAAGCCTGACGCGCTTGAGAGTTGAGTTTAGCAGCCCAAGGAAATTCTTTGGCCAGGACAGCGCAGTAGGCGCTTAACTCGTACTTGCCGATTCCCAAGTTGTCGAGCCCGTATCTGAGACAGCTATTGCGAACGAAGCGAGCGGTGCGGATGGCTTCGTCTAGCCTCTGGTACTGTTGCTGCGTTCCCTCAAGTTTTGCCTCAAATACCAACATAGTTACGCCTGTCGTGTCAGCGTAAGTATAACACAGAAAGCCGTCCTACAAGGACGGGGCTTTAAACCCAATTATTTTGGTAAAGTAAGGGCTTAACTCCAGCTTGTTAAAGCTAGCGCTAAGAGAGTTTAACAGAGAGTGGATCTGAGAAAAGAGTCCACTCTTTTCTGTGTATGAGGAATGCGATCGCCTACGGTTTAACAGAGAGTCTATTTATTGAGGAACTCTCCCCCTGAAGAAGGAGAGATTTCGTTTCTAGACTACTGGCAGAAGTGGTTAAAACGGCTAAAGTTTTTTGTAGAAAAAGCTGCTTGATAAATCGAGAAATAGTTAGGATCAAGCTGAGGTGGCCAGTTCAACCCCTAACTATTTAATATCCAAATTGCAAAGTCACAGAAGCTTCTACCTGCTGTTCCCCTCCCACCACTGGCGTTGTAATAATATCAGCACCAGCAGCGCGAGCACCAGCCAATTGCCGGTACATTGGAGGCGGCGCGATCGCACCGTTGACTTGAATGCCCAGAATCTCTCCCCGCTTCAGGTTGAGGGCGCTAAAGACTGCATCCGCTTGCGCTTGAGCATCTTGAGTGGCTTTTTTGAGTGCTTGTTTTCGAGCAGATTCGATCGCACTTTCGGCGGCCGCAAAACTCACACCGTCGATGCGTGTGGCTCCGGCATTCACCGCATCGTCGAGCAAAGTGCCGGCAGATGCAGTATTAATCCGAAAACTGACGGTATTTGTCGCCGTATAGCCCGTCAAGCGCTGCTGGTTGTTTTCGTAGCTGTAAGTCGGGCTCAGGGTGATGCCGGCAGTTTCGAGTTTTTCGACTTGGCGCGATCGCAGCAACTCTACCACAGCGGACGATCGCCTCGCCGCTTCCTGCTGCACCTCGGCCGCCGTTTTCCCCTGCACCTCAACCCCCAGCCTCACTTGTGTTTGAGTTGTAGGAATCGCTTCCACACCCCGCCCAGTAACAGTCAACGTTCTGATCCCCTGTTCCCCGGCCGCCACCGCCGGATCTAATCTCACAAAACTCACGAGAGTTAAGGTTAAACACAACGCTGTTAGCAGACTACGGAAATTAATGCGATCGCGACGTTGCAAATTTGAACTCATAAACTTGATTCTCCTCACATACAACAGATGCTATACTTTACCTTCCCACTGAAAATGCTAAATATCCGGGTTGTTACATTTTTAGCAACTAAAAAAGTATTACTGATTAGTCATTAGTGATTAGTCATTAGTCATTAGTCATTAGTCATTATATGCAATCCTTAAAACAAGTTGCCCGCCGACTTAAGAAAGAGACTTACGCGGTTTATTTAGCCAGTACAGACCAGAGAGTAGCTTGGTACGCCAGAATTTTAGCAGGGCTTACGGTTGCCTACGCTTTTAGCCCGATCGACTTAATTCCCGATTTCATACCAATTCTCGGCTACTTGGACGATTTGATAATTGTACCCTTGGGAATTTGGCTGGTACTGAAGATGATTCCGCCACAGGTTTTAGCAGAGTGTCGGGAAAAAGCAGCCGCAGAAATAGAGCGAGGAAAACCGATAAATCGGGCTGCAGCTGTTGTGATTATTGCCATTTGGATTGGCTTGGGAATATTAGCAGCAATGTGGCTGATACGAATATTTAAACGTTAGAATGCCGGGCGGTTGAAACCGCGGCTATACAGACAAAACCCGCCTCCGCGGGTTAAAGAATAGGCGGTGAAAATTATGTTTTACGCTATTCTCTTAAGTCCGCGGAGGCGGACATCGTTTGTGTAGACGCGGTTTAAACCGCCGTCTGATCTGATATTATATTGTAGTAGGGCGAGCGCACTGCATCTGCTGTAATTATTGCCATCGGGATTGGCTTGAGAATATTAGCAGCAATGTGGCTGATACGAATATTTAAACGTTAGAATACCGGGCGGTTGAAACCGCGGCTATACAGACAAAACCCGCCTCCGCGGGTTAAAGAATAGGCGGTGAAAATTATGTTTTACGCTATTCTCTTAAGTCCGCGGAGGCGGACATCGTTTGTGTAGACGCGGTTTAAACCGCCGTCTGATCTGATATTATATTGTAGGGCGAGCGCACCTTACCTTAAAAAAAATCGCGGTATTCCATACCAAGTATTATTTACCGCTTAAAAAATTAAACTAACTTTCTAGCTATGACTCAAACCACTGATTTCCTCAGCCACCTCAACCCATCTCAGCGCCAAGCAGTCGCCCATTATAACGGGCCCCTGTTAGTAGTAGCGGGCGCTGGTTCCGGCAAAACCAGAGCTCTAACTTACCGAGTTGCTAACTTAGTTCGCACCCATCGAGTCGATCCTGAAAATATTCTGGCGGTGACATTTACCAATAAAGCAGCCAGGGAGATGAAAGAAAGAATTGAGAAATTGCTGGCAACTCAGCAAGCTGAAGCCGAATATGGCAAACCTTTGGTAGACTTAGCCCCGGATGTGCAGACGAAATTGCGATCGCAAATTTACCAAAGAATTACCAAACACATTTGGATGGGGACTTTTCACTCTTTGTGCGGCCGCATTCTCCGCTACGATATTGAAAAATACCAAGACGAAAAAGGCCGCCAGTGGAAAAAAAACTTTTCGATTTTTGACGAGTCAGATGCTCAAAGTCTTGTCAAACAAATTGTAACAAAAACACTGAACCTCGACGACAAGAAATTTGACCCGCGAAAAGTCCGGTATATCATCAGCAACGCTAAAAATAAAGGTTTGTCGCCTCAAGAATACCAAGCAGCAGAACCGGATTATCGAGGTCGTGTGATTGCGGATGTTTACAGTCGCTACCAAGACGCTTTAGCCGCCAACAATGCCCTAGATTTTGACGACTTAATCCTCGTTCCCGTTAAACTTTTGAGCCAAAACGAGCAAGTATTAAGTTACTGGCATAAAAAGTTTTGCCATATTTTAGTTGACGAATACCAAGATACTAACCGCACTCAATACGATTTGATTCGGATGTTGGTGACAAATAACGCTGACCCAAAAAGCTTCGATAAATGGCAAAACCGCTCGATTTTTGTTGTGGGCGATGTCGATCAATCAATTTACAGCTTTCGGATGGCTGATTATACCATCTTGCTGGAATTTCAAGAGGATTTTGGAGATGGTTTGTCCGACGAGAAAACTCGGACAATGGTAAAATTAGAGGAAAATTATCGATCGCGCGAAAACATCCTGCAAGTCGCGAACCACTTGATCGAACACAATACCGAACGGATCGAAAAAATTCTGCGGCCGACTCGCGAACCGGGAGCTCCGATTGTTGTCTGGCGGGCAGACAACGAATTAGATGAAGCGGAATTTGTAGCAGGTCAAATTCATTCCTTAAAGCGCCAAAATTCCGAATACGAAAACGGCAGTAACTTTGCGATTCTCTACCGCACAAACGCTCAATCTCGATCCTTTGAAGAAGCGTTAATGCGTTTAGACATTCCTTACAATATTGTCGGCGGCCTGAAGTTTTACGATCGCAAAGAAATCAAAGATATCCTAGCATACCTGCGGGTGCTTGCCAATCCCGACGATAGCGTCAGCCTCAAACGCATCATCAATACTCCCCGTCGCGGCATTGGGGATACCACATTTTCCAAAATCGAAGACGCTGCAACTCAGTTAGGCATTCCGTTGTGGGAAATCCTCAGCGATGAATCTTCTGTCAATACTCTCGCAGGGCGATCGGCAAAAGCTATTATTAAGTTTGCCGAAATGATTGGTCGTTGGCAATCGCAAGTTGAAACTCTGCCGGCTTCGGAAATTGTCCAAGGAATTATCCAAGATTCAGGCTACATTGAAGATTTGAAAAATCAAGGAACCGAGGAAGCAGAAAATCGGATAGAAAACGTCAGAGAATTGTACAATGCTGTGCTGCAATTTGAAGAACAAAACGAAGAACCGACGCTGACATCATTTTTAGCAAAAGCATCTTTAGCATCCGATTTAGATGACTTGCAGGAAGAAGATTCCCGCGTATCGCTGATGACGCTACACTCTGCAAAAGGGTTAGAATTTCCCGTAGTATTTTTAGTCGGAATGGAACAGGGTTTATTTCCCAATTTCCGCAGTTTGGACGACCCGAAAGCGATCGAAGAAGAACGCCGTTTGTGCTACGTGGGCATCACTCGCGCCCAGGAATTGCTATTTCTCACCCACACTCGCGAACGTCGCCTCTGGGGAGGCTACCGGGAACACTGCACCCCTTCGCTATTCTTAGGGGAATTGCCGACACATTTGCTGGCTGGAACTGCGAAGAAAACTAAAGCGGGGAAAACGGCTGCATCTAAAGGAAAAACTAATAATTCAGCAGCAAATTCCGGCACTTCTCAAGCGCGAAACAATGGACAATCGGCGGATTGGCAAACGGGCGATCGGGTTTTTCATCATGCTTTTGGAGTTGGAGAAATTACGCACGTTTTGGGAGAAGGTGATAAAACTAATCTGGCCATTAAGTTTTCAGGTTTGGGCAGAAAAATCATCGATCCCAGAACAGCTAACTTGCAGCGAGTGTAATAGAAAATCCGGCGGTTTAAACCGCGTAGATACAGGCAAAACCCTAGAATAGCGGGTTGAAGAATGGGCGGTTAAAATGCGGTAAGAATTACGTTTTATCTTTAGTCCACGTCGGGTATCTCGTTTGTGTAAACGCGGTTTCAACCTTCGTTTTATCTAAGTAAAAAGTAGAAATAAAAACCTAAACTCTTATGTCTTACAGTCAATTTACGACCATCGGCAAGGTTAAAGAAGCCTTCAATCTTACAGTAGTGGAAGGAATCAGATTTCTGCCGGAAATCGAACCGATCGCACCCGCAACAGCCTTGCAGACCATGCTGGAGACAAATTTGCCTTGGGCGATCGCCACTAGCACCGAAAAAGCCCGTTCTGAAGCTATTATTAACCCTGTATTGCTGGAAGTTCGCAGGATTCTGAACCAACAAATCAGCGTGTTTTCGGGTGAGGAATTTAATGTTGATGTGGCTGTTGGACTTACAGGAGTTTGCGATTTTATCATCAGCCGTTCCCCGGAACAATTAGACGTTGAGGCCCCGGTAATTGTGATGGTGGAAGCTAAAAAAGGAGATTTGAAAGTAGGTTTGGGTCAATGTATTGCTGAAATGGTGGCGGCCCAGAGATTTAATGAAGCCAAAGGGCGATCGATTTCCGTCATCTACGGCAGCGTTTCCAGCGGCACAGCTTGGCGGTTTCTCAAGCTGGAAGGGCAAATAGTGACGATCGATCTTACCGACTATCCGCTACCTCCGGTAGATAAAATATTGGGATTTTTAGTGTGGATGGTGTGCGAAAATTAGCATATATCAAATTCTGCGTTGAAAACTCCCGATCGGAGTCGGCGGTTAAAACCGTTACTACACAACCTTGCCTCCGAACAGAGGGGACTCAAAAGAAATGATTCAAGACTCTCCCGCAGAGAATCGCCCCTCGATCGATCTTATCTCACATCTTGCACCATTCTCAAGAACAGGCTTTTCGGCCTGTTCCACAATAACATTCACTCTTTGTGGAACAGGCCGAAAAGCCTGTTCATAAAAGACTTATTAACAATAATGCAACATCGCA
>NZ_JAUBPT010000138.1:5977-21720 GCF_036700905.1 Microcoleus sp. S13_C3
AAATGCCTGTTCCACAAGAAAATTCACTCTTTGTGGAACAGGCCGAAAAGCCTGTTCATAAAAGACTTATTAACAATAATGCAACATCGCAAAATGCCTGTTCCACAAGAAAATTCACTCTTTGTGGAACAGGCCGAAAAGCCTGTTCATAAAAGACTTATTAACAATGATGCAACATCTCATATCTTATTCGACTACCTGAGATTCCACACGCCTGTATTTACCCGCCAAACGTTCTCGACGCTGGCGGCGGTTGTCAGCTTCAAATATGGCAATCGCTTCATCTAACTTCAAATTGAAAGCGTCCAACTGTCGGCAGACTTCACGCATCTTTTCAACGTGTCGCTTTCTGGTTTCAGCGTCGGGGATTCTAGGTTGTTGATTCATCGTAAGTTCCAATCCATTTTGATTTCTTGAATGCTTGCTGCTGAGGCATCGACAATTGCCTCTCCGTCTTCTATCGTTCCATACAAAAAGTTTAACGTATCCGCAGTCGCAGCGGGCTGAGATTCTGCCACCTGCTGCAAAAGCCTGTACAAACGATTGTAAGAGGTTCTCAACCTTTCCTTAATATTATCCAGAGATTCTAGTTCGGGGAGTGTCGCTTCTGTCTCGCCAAACTGCTGCATTAAAATGTATTCTGTAGCGGTTGTCTCGTTGAGGATTTCCACTAGCCGCCGCTGCAATGTGA
This sequence comes from Microcoleus sp. S13_C3, assembly GCF_036700905.1. Lineage (NCBI taxonomy): Bacteria > Bacillati > Cyanobacteriota > Cyanophyceae > Oscillatoriales > Microcoleaceae > Microcoleus > Microcoleus sp. S13_C3. The sequence goes on from NZ_JAUBPT010000138.1 coordinate 6,669, forward strand.
AAATTGTGTTCAGAATGTCATCAGGTAGCTTTGCCATTGTCCTTAATTTTTAGGGATAACAACTTAACACAATATATCAGAATGTTTACTTCCTCTCATTTTCGTTTTAATCAAGAGCGATATCAGTCCAAATTTACTACCTTTAAATTTGCATTCCATGCTTCGCCAATAACGCACTTCCATAAGCAGCAACAGTATGAATCGGCGTTTCAACAGGTACTTTTAAATAACGCTTTCTAATCGCACTCCAAACCGCATTTTTTGCACCGCCGCCAGCAGTATAAACTTTTGTCAAAGGAGTGGCACCCAATTCTTGCAATAATTGATATCCCCGCGCTTCAATCCGCGCTATGCTTTCTAGCAAACCGTGCAGAAATTCCACTGAATCAGTGGGACGCGGTTCGAGTCTGGGCGGCAAATTCGGGTCATTAATCGGAAAGCGATCGCCCTTTTTCAACAATGGGTAATAATCCAGCAAACTCTCTTCTTCTGGATCAATTTGTGTGCTATAATTATCCAACTCAACATCAGTAAAAAAGTGTCGCAGCACCGCACCTCCGGTATTAGAAGCACCTCCAACCAACCACAAATCGCCTGCCAGGGCGGGCACGGGGGCACCGCCCCTACAAAAGGGGGGGAAACGATGACTGTAAATCCCGTATCTAGAATCATCTACGCGGGTATGACTTAAGAGTTTGACTGCTAGTGTAGAACCGAGAGAAGTTACTGCTTCCCCTGGTAAATTGACACCGCTTGCTAAAAATGCTGCAATGCTATCGGTTGTGCCAGCACAAACCATACAATCGCGGGGAAAACCGAAGCGATCGCGCACTTGAGCTCTCACTTCCCCCACAGGCGTGCCCGGTGCGACAACTTGTGGCAATTCAGGAGTTGCAGCGCCCGCAATTCCCTCTATCAGCCAATTGGGATAGCACAAAGTATCAACATCGAAACCGAGTTTCAAAGCATTGTGATAGTCGCTAATTCCCAATTTCCCGTGCAGCAGAAATGCCAGCCAGTCAGCTTGATGCAGGAAAACCGTAGGGGCGGTGCCCCCGTGCCCGCCCTCCTGCCACCAGCCGTGCCCGCCCTCCTGCCACCACAGGAGTTTTGCCAGACTCGATGTAGCGCTCAATACTGTGTGGTTATCCGGCGCGATCGCCCGCAACCTCTCTGTCACCGCTGCACCGCGCGCATCATTGTATAAAATCGGCTCGCATACGGGTATACCGTCGGTATTGCACAGCATGACAGTGGAAGATGTGCCGTCAAGGGCGATCGCCCTTACCTGATTGCGGATTGCTGGGGGAATTTGTTCGATCGAATCCCACAGCGCATTTTGCCACACCGAGGGCAATTCAGTCTGTTGTTGCCCATTGTTGGCAAAAGTATATTCGGTCTCACAATGTATTGTACCCTGGGAGTCTATGACAGTCGATCGAGCGCCCGTGGTGCCGAAATCTATTCCCAAATAAAGATTCATTTGCCACTCCCACGAATTTTCCTATATTTGAGTAAACCACAAAGTTTATTTGCATCTTATGGTTGTTTCATTCCTCAGCTTCTGCTGCGGCAATATCAGCATTTATCTGCTCTTTATTGGCGTATTCTTTAAATAGGGGATGATTTTCTAAGTTGCGAGCAATAGGTCTGATAATTTTTATGTCTGCTAAAAATTCAGTTGTAAATTCTATTTCATAGGGCATATCTAAGCTGTACATATTTTAATAGAATTGGTGCATTACTGTTCGCTAATTAACCCTAGATTCGTATAAAAGGTTCGAGAATAAATACTTGACAAAGGGCTGAAATCGCTATAAATTACAGCTTACAGCTCTCGATGCGAGAGCAGAACCATAACGCCACTTCACACCCAAACCCCGAAACCCACCCCACCACCCACACAGTTGCCTAGGGAGGTGGCCCTCTGGTGCTTGCAGATTAAAGGTTAAATCATTGTAGCTCAACCAATCTTTCCTCCCCTTTCTCCTCTTTCGCCAACCGACGCGATCGCCTAGCTTCTTTTCAGTATCCCAATCAACTTTGCCGCCCACTTCCAACCAAATTTTTTTCTGGACGCTGAAACCAAAGCGACCCTGACTATATTTTACCCACAACTGGTCGATCGTCCGCAAATCATCGCAAGGAAAATTATCAATTGAACCCGTATCAAAATAATCTTCCTTCTCCCGTCGAGCAGCTTTCAGCATTACCTTTATTGTTTCCTGATCCGCCTCTTTCCACTTTCCTGCTGCCAATAAATCCCGCAGACGAGTATAGTCAACACCCCGCGCTGATGTAAGCGAGTCTGGTGGCGTTGCTAGTGGAGGTGTTTGAGCTGATAATTGAGGCGATCGAGTACCAATATCCTGCAAAACTTCAGTAGCAGATTGATAACGTTTTTTAAGAGCAGGTTGTATCATTTTATCTAAAATCTGACCCAGTTCCGAACTGACAGATGTTTTTAAGTGTTCTCGCCACACCCACTCAAACTCGCTATCATCGAATAAATCAATCGGTTCAACATCAGTTAACAGACACAGACAAGTGACACCCAGACTATAAATATCACTCGCATGAATAGCTTTGCCGTTGGCTTGTTCTGGTGCCATATATCCAGCCGTCCCGATTCTCGTTCCCGTTAGCCCTAGAGCCGTTTGTGTCGCATATTTCGCGGCTCCAAAGTCAACTAAAACCAGTTGCCTATCTTGCCTAAGAATAATATTTTCTGGCTTGATATCTCGGTGAATTACTTGGCGGGAATGAATGAACTCGAATACTGGCAATAAATTATTAAGCAAGTCGCGAATCTGCGTTTCGCTAAAATATCCCTTAGATTCTAGTGCTTCGGCTAAATTTTCACCGTCGATGAATTCTTGGACTAAATACTGCCGTCCATCTTGACTAAAATATGCTAATAAGTCGGGAATTTGAGAATGTTTACCCAACTGCTCTAGGCGTACTGCTTCAAGCTCAAATAACTCAGCAGCTTTCTGGATACTAGAAGTGCCTTGAACTTGGGGGTAAAATTGTTTAATAACGCAGGGAGGTTTTGATGGTTTATACTCGTCAACGGCTAAAAAAGTGCGCCCAAATCCCCCTTGTCCAATAATTTTTTGGGCTCCGTAGCGATCGCCCAATAGCAGTTTATTCCCACATTTTTGACAGAATTTTGTATAGCCAGACGGGTTTTGGAATAGGCAATCAGGGTTGAGACACTGGCTCATAAAATATGCTTAGAGATTACACATTAAAGCTCTCGATGCGATGCCAGCGGAGATGGTTTTAAATGTGAAACAGCAGAGTCAGGTAAGGACATCCCATTGCCTTTCATCGTGTCAACTTAAGTCTGAAACCTTTGTATCTCTCGCTTTTATCGGAGACCAGATCCCCCTAAATCCCCCTTAAGAAGGGGAGTAGGGGTTGACTTTGATCGGACTCTTGTCCCCCCCTTATTAAGGGGGGTTAGGGGGGATCTGGCCTCGACGATAAACAGCAGTCTATGACTAGGTTTGACCTTAAGTTGAGACTAATAGGCACTGCCTAAGTCCCCACTCAAAACTCGTTAAACTTTTGTCCCACACTCAGGACAAAACTTATTGCTCGAAACATTCTTCGCGCCGCAACTCGGACAATAAATCAACTCCGCAGATTGCAACTTGCTACGTTCAGGCAAACCAACCATTTGAGCGTTGCTCTTACCTGGAACTACCATCGGATAACAGTTTTCGTCCCTCGTCACCTTCACGTTCATCAGCACCGGGCCCTGGTGAGCGAGCATTTGAGCGATCGCATCTTTGAGTTCCTCCGGTTGCGAAACCAGCATCCCCTTCACGCCATAAGCTTCAGCCAGCATCACAAAATCCGGCATCCCCACGGTCATATTCGACGAGGAATAACGCTCGCCGTAGAATGCCTGCTGCCACTGCCGCACCATGCCTTGCCAGCCGTTATTTACAATCACAATCTTGACATTAATGCCGTATTGTGCTAGTGTTCCCAATTCTTGAATATTCATTTGCACGCTAGCATCGCCAGCAATACAAATCACTTGCTCATCGGGTAGGGCCATTTTCGCGCCCATAGCAGCCGGCACCCCGAAACCCATCGTGCCCAAACCAGCGCTCGAAATCCAGCGGCGCGGCCCGTTGTTCAAAAATTGAGCCGACCACATTTGATGTTGACCGACATCTGTTGTGTAGTAAGCATCCGGCGCTTGAGTAGCCAACTCGGAAATCACCTCTTGCGGAGACAAAATGTCTGGGTAATGAGGCACAACTAACGGATAGTCCTGTTTCCAGTGATCGATCCTGTGCAGCCATTCCGCAGTCTGTCCGGCCTTCCCCGAAACTCCAGTTTCCCGACAGCGGCGCAGCAAATCGAGCAAAACTTGGCGGACATCTCCGACAATCGGCACATCCGGGCCGCGATTTTTGCCTACTTCCGCCGGGTCGATATCGATGTGAATCACCTTAGCGCGCGCGGCAAACTCGTCTAATTTGCCCGTCACGCGATCGTCAAACCTCGCCCCGACAGCAATTAGCAAATCGCACTCGGTAACGGCAAAATTAGCGTAAGCAGTGCCGTGCATCCCCAGCATTTTCACCGACAAAGGATGGTTTTCGTCAAAGGCACCTTTGCCCATCAGCGTTGTCGTGACCGGCAATTGGAAAAGTTCGGCCAGTTCCTTAATTTCTTCGTGGGCCCCCGCCGCGATCGCCCCGCCACCCACATAAAGCAAAGGACGCTTTGCTTCCTGCAGCAAATGGATTGCTTGATTAATTTGCCGGGGATTTCCCTTCACCGTGGGCCTGTAGCCCGGAATTCTCACCGATCCGGGTTCCACGGGCAGATAGTCAAATTCTTCTAAACCCACATCCTTGGGCACGTCAATCAACACCGGCCCCGGCCGCCCTGTACTCGCGATGTGGAAAGCTTCTGCCACAATTCGCGCCATATCTCTGGGGTCGCGAACTACATAAGAATGCTTGACTATTGGCAGGGTAATCCCGTAAATATCTGTTTCCTGAAACGCATCAGTGCCGATCGCCGGACGGGGCACCTGACCGGTGATAATTACCATCGGGATCGAATCCATGTGGGCCGTCGCAATCCCCGTTACCAAATTAGTTGCACCAGGGCCAGAAGTAGCAAAACAAACCCCAACTTTGCCAGTAGCGCGGGCGTATCCGTCAGCCGCGTGAGCAGCGCCTTGTTCGTGGCGCACCAGAATATGTTTGATTGCGCCAGTTTCTTCGGCGCGGTAGAGTTCGTCGTAAAGCGGCAGAATTGCACCGCCGGGATAACCAAAAATATGCTTGACGCCGTGGCGGATCAAGCTGTCAATCAGAGCAAATCCACCAGTTGCACGCTTGATGGTCACTTTAGTTTTTAGTTGCACAGAATTTCCTTCCTTAAACTAATTATGTTTTTTAATGAAAGCTTTTATAGCTTGTAAAACTATAGTCATCTATTACATGACGTGGGAGGCATGAAGTCCCTCCCCTTTCGCTTTTACTTTGAGCGGATTAACCCGCCTCGGCCCAACTACGCAGCTCCCTATCAAGAAAGCTAAACGCATTTGGGATTGCTTTTCTCAAAATATTATAAGACCCGTTAGCATCGGCATTAATCATCTGGCTATATGATACTACCATTGTCTATTGATGTTTACAATCTTAATGATGTTTTATAATACTATAGCCTTTCGATCTCTCATATGAGGTACGACTGGGCATAGGGCATAGGCCTCCGTGGGCATAGGGCATAGGCCTCCGTGGGCATACCTCACCACGCTTGAGAACCGCTATACTTTAATCTCAATAGTCAAACTCTGAAAATTTGACTGCTGATATTTTACAAAAAGTTTGGCGAGCGGGCGGTGTCCGATCGATAAATTGTGGAACAGCAGAGGAAGAAAAGACACAGAGGAAATCGCGGCCTCTATGCCGGTTTACCGTGATATGACGCTTGTATAGCATTCTTGATACTCCCCACTGATGAATCAGGGGGATTCTTGAATAAGACCACAAAGGGACTTTGAAAGGCGCTATCAATGCGCCTCTACCCACTCAGCATGGACGAATCCAAGCTTTGCGTATACTTTTGGCTTTTTTCTGCTTTCGGAGTCCATCACTTATGCCAGATAGGTACGCTCCACATTTTGATATTTTTTGTCAGTTAAATAGGCTTCCTGCTCAAATGCAGTAGTGGCTTACTGTGCCGGAATCTCACCGAAACTAAAATGTTTCAACACGTAGATGGTTATTCTTAGTCGCTGCACTTATCATATCATTGCGACTCCAATTGCGATCCTTCCACGGCGACGGTCGTCGCAGTCGCTTTCCTCCCCATGTCTAAAGCCAGGGGCTTCTCGCTCGTTTTTTGGTGATTCGGCATTCGACAAGAAAAACTAATCGTTTGAGCAATTAAGAACGTCCTAATCATCAGGGCGGTTGCTATGTTATGGATCGATCGCGAAAACCAAGCCCTCTTGCTTCTTCCTTCTTTGCAAAGTTCAGAGAACATCCTGCAAGACTTTGCGAGTATGTTTCCAAGCTGCCATGCCCATCACCGAGACCAAAAAGCCCAAACTCAGCAACACGATCCGCAAGCCGAGGTCATCCGAGCCGACTGCTTTGCTGACAGCATCAGTCAGCGGGCCAGTAATCGCTAAAGGCAGGCTCAGAGCAATATTAATCGCATTGTTTTCAAATCCAAAGACTTTGCCCCGCATAGATTCGGGAGTTTTTTCTTGAATCAGAGCCTGCATCGGCCCGTTAATTAAGGAAGCGCCAAAACCGAACAGAGCGCTCAATCCGAATCCCACCCATAACTGTCGAGTAAAGGCAAACATTGCTAATACAAAACCCATCATCAAGAAACCGATTAAAGGCAGAGGTTTGTGGTGCATTCGATCGCCCCAGTGTCCCAAAAAGGCTGCGCCGAAGACCATTCCGACTCCTGCTGCCGCCAGCAAAAAGCCAAATTGAGTTTCTTTGAGACCTATTTTGCCTGAAAGCGCGATCGCCAGCACCTGAAGCGCGGCAAACACGGAATACAAAATTGTCAACTGCACCATCGCGTTGCTGACAAGGTGATTGTGTTTCAAATACCGCAAACCTTCTTTGAGGTCTTGCCAAGGATGGACGTTTTTGCCACTGCTGCCGGCATGACTTTCTTTGATCCGCATGGTATAGATCAAACCTGCAGATATCAGGTACAACCCGCCGAGCAAAAACTCTTGAGAAGCTGCTCCGAAGCTGTGTTTGACCCAACTAAACAGCGGTTCGCCGATCGTCATCCCGATAATAATCCCGCCCATTGTGGAGGAGGCGAACAGAGCATTTGCCGACATCAGTCCCTCTCGCCCTACGGTGAGGGGGATTGCAGCCTGCTCTGCCGGAGCAAAAAATTGCGTTACGGTAGAGATTAAAAACGTCATCGTCAATAAAACCACAAAAGCTTTGGGCAAAAACGGCAAAGCTACAATCAACGCGGCTCGAATCACGTTGCAGGCAATCAGCATTTGCTTTTTAGAAAAGCGGTCTACGACGATACCGGCTGCGGAACCAAAGACGATCGCCGGCACGGTGTAGGCAATCATCACCGCTGACAGCATAGAATTTTCCGAATGTTGCCAAGAAACAGGCCAGGGTCGGTAGTCGCCTGTTTTCAGCAGAATAATCAGCAATACATAAAAGATTTTATCCGCCACTTGGGCCAATAACTGGCCCGTCCACAAGGCGAGGAAGGGGCGATTTCTCAGTAGGGCATCAAGCCCGCTGCGGTCAGGGGGAGGGCTGGCTGGGTGCATAAGAATAGTTTAACTGACCGCTTCTGGCAATTATAGTTTTCAGCAATACGTGCAAATCTCACATAGCAAAGCGGAAACTCGGAAAACTCCTGTCTCCTGGGTTCTTTTTCTGTTTTAGCAGATCGGCCGGGAACGGCTGCTGCTGTCTTCTTAACTCTACCGCGATCGGCCGGAGCCGAGAACCCGCGCCCCCGGCAAATCCGAGAATATTGTTAAAGGTTGGCGTGCATTTCATCGCGAGTACAAGATAGGGTAATATACTTGACAAAATACTTGCTGTTGGCCGTGATATTAAAAGATGTCACGCCGCTTAAGTAATATAACGAAGGTACTAACTGTTAGGAGTGAGAAACTTGAAAAAGGTTGAAGCTATTATTCGCCCCTTTAAACTAGACGAAGTGAAAATCGCACTCGTCAATGCTGGTATTGTGGGGATGACTGTTTCTGAAGTTAGAGGTTTTGGCCGTCAGAAGGGCATGACAGAACGCTATCGCGGTTCTGAGTACACCGTTGAGTTCTTGCAAAAGCTCAAGGTCGAGATTGTTGTGGAAAACGATCAGGTTGACATGGTGGTTGATAAAATTATCGCGGCTTCCCGCACGGGCGAGATTGGCGACGGCAAGATTTTCATCTCTCCTGTAGAACAAATTATTCGGATTCGGACTGGGGAAAAGAACTTGGAGGCAATCTAAGATACTGGGGCATTGGGCATTGGGCATTGGCCAAACAGGGCATTGGCCAAACAGGGCATTGGTAACTGTCATTGCCAACGAAAAACCTCTTTCCTGTTTAATTTTGAGACCTAAGTGTCAATATCCAATGCCACAGTAACCCCATTTTTTAGCTTTTTTCTCATTATTGGTTGACAACGTTCGCCAATTGTGGTATGAGAGCCTGGAAGGCTCGACCGCGGTGAGAGTGCGATCGCTTGATATCCGGTGTCATTTCGGCAAAAGTCTGTTGCTGTGCAGGTACGTAGAAAATGGGGTCATATCCGAAACCTCCCGTACCGCCAGGAGTGTGCAGGATTTCGCCTCGGCAAATTCCTTCTACTTGCAAGGCAATTGTACCGTCGGGACGGGCGATCGCGATCGCGCAAACAAATTGTGCTTCCCGGTTTTGCTCGTTTCCCAATTCTTTGAGAAGTCGAGATATCCTGTCAGCATCGGTTTTCCCGTAGCGCGCGGAATAAATCCCAGGTTGGCCGTTGAGTGCATCTACCATTAAACCAGAATCATCGCCGATCGACCATTTGCCCGTTGCTTTTGCCACTTCAGACGCCTTCAAGCAAGCATTAGCAATAAAAGTTTCGCCTGTTTCCTCGATTTCCAACTCGGACGGTTTGATCTCCAATTCCCATCCCAAATCCTGAAGATAAACTTGCATTTCCTTGAGTTTACCCGGATTGCCCGTAGCTACAACTAGCAATTTGCGATCGGTCATTATTTCTCTTCAAACTTACGGGTCTATATTAACAAACATATTGGGAAAATGGTTGCAACAGAATTCCCAAAATCTTATCAACATCTTTAATATAGTATTCAATCGGATCGATATAAACCGTAGTTTCCTCCAAAATCAAGAATTTCCAATTAGTACCCGTCGTCACCGCGCCGTAAATGCGATCGACCTCAGTGTCTTGATTTTGATTGAAACATTGGGCGGCTACCATTGCGGCTACGCATTGACCCAAACCGCCAATGATATCTTCTTTTTTTGCCTCAAAAATTGTTATAACCGGAGCACTGATGAACAATTGTTCTGAAGAACCGCTAATAATATAATCGCAAAATCCTTGCAAACCTCTTTCTGGATCGACAGTAAAATCCTTACCGGAAAAAAGAGAAACTCGTTTGTTTAACAATCGCCTAACTTCTGCTAATATCGGGGCAATCAAAAATTCTGAGCGAGCTTTTTCTGTGGAAATAAAAGTTGCTAGCGGTACATAATCAATCAGGATTGTTGTTAAAGTTTCTGAGGGTGAAACTGGTTTTGTGTCGGCAAATAAATTGCGGCTTTCATCTAATGTTAATCCAAAATCTTTTTTGACTCTCGCCAGACTGAAATCGCTGTAAGCCATTTGTTTTTATCCTAAAATTCATCTCATCTAGGAATAGTATTTCATTGTGAGTAATATTTTTTTTACCGCAGAGGCCGCAGAGGCCGCAGAGAAAGAGAGATTTGAGATCGAGTCATCCGCGTTCATCTGCGTTTATCTGCGGTGGAAAAGTCCGATTAATTATGCGCCCAATTTTTCGCCCAGTTTAAGTTTTGCATAACTTCTTTCAATGTCGCTGCTTCTGAATACAGCCGCAACACTGGTTCGGTTCCGCTAAACCGAATTAACAGCCAACTTCCGTCGGCTAAACGGAATTTATATCCGTCAACTTTGTTGCAATCTACAACTGCTTTGCCGGCGATTTCTGTTAAGGGTTGATTTTGCAGCAACGACAGCAAACGCGACCTTTCTTCCATGTTTGCTAGGTGCAAGTCGATTCTGTCATACGCTGAGGTAAAGCTTGTTTCTTGTTGCAGTCGGCTGTAAATTTCGCTTAAGTCTTCACCGGATTTGACAACGGCTTCTAATAAGTACAGCGCTGACAGTAAAGCATCTCGTTCGGGAATGTGTGTACCGTAGCCAATTCCTCCTGATTCTTCGCCGCCCACTAAGACTTGGGTGGTTAACATTCGATCGGCTATATACTTGTAACCGATCGGCGTTTCAAATAACGGCAAGTCGTACAGCTTGGCAATTTTGGGAATTATGTCTGAACCGCTGACTGTTTTGATGACTTCTCCGGTCAAGCCACGCCGTGAAGCTAAATGTTCGATTAATATGGGAACTAAGATTTGTGAACTGAGGAAGTTGCCGCTAGAGTCAACGGCTGCAATTCGATCGCTATCTCCGTCAAATACAAATCCGATGGACAAACCAGAACTTTTTCGCTGGTGAGTACGCATCACCCGAAATAACTGCGACAGGTAGCGCGGCAAAGGTTCCGGTGCACCGCCGCCAAACAGCGGATCTCGATCGCTGTTGACTTCATGTACCGGAACTTCTAAAATTTGAGCTAGTCCTCCGGCGGCGGCACCGTGCATTACATCTACAAATACTGTAATTTTACCGCTGGCGATCGCTTCTTTAATCGCCTCAATATCTACCGTTTCCCGCAAGGTTTTGCAGTAAGCCGGCCAAGGATTGAAATTCTCTAATTTGCCGGGAGTTGCTGAAATTGCCGCCGGATTTTCGAGTTTTGCTTCTATCTGTTGAGTAACTTCGGGCGAAACTGAACCGCCAAATCCGCCCTTGACTTTTAACCCTAAATATGCGCCGGGATTGTGGCTGGCTGTCAGGACGATCGCACCCAAAGCATTTAATTGTTTGGCAGCTAAACTGAAAGCTGGAGTAGGCGCGTAGGATTCGCTCAGCAGCACGTCAAATCCTGCATTTTGGATGGCAATAGCCGCTGTTTTGGCAAATTCTTCAGCCAGAAATCGGCGGTCGTGACCGACAATTACGGTACCGCTGCTGCCATCGCTGCTGCCGGTTTTTGCGAGAACTTGTGCCGCTAAGGGAGCGACTAACGCTACGCGATCGAATGTAAAATCGTCAGCAATGATGCCGCGCCAGCCATCTGTACCGAATTTGATAGGATTCATAGTCACAAGTCATGAGTCACCCGTCTATTTTATGGGTTTATCAGTCGATCGTCATCCGATTTTAGATTTTAGATTTGAGATTTTAGATTTGGGAATTGCTTCCACAGCCTTTACTCTGGCTATTGACCGAAAGCATCAAGGATACAAGCCCCCGGATTCATTCCGAAAGCAGACTCAGGATCCAGAAATAAAAAACCTGTATCCGATGAAGCTTGCCCCCCGAATTTATCCGTGGGGTCAATGGTTCAAATCTCAAATCTAAAATCTAAAATCTAAAATCGATTGACTGTTGACTGTTAGCTGCTGACTGTTGGCTGTCATTAGCCTTGCTTGATAGATTATTTTGGGCGGAGTGAAACTGAGGGTTCGTCTCTCAACCCAACCTACTAATTACTGTTAACTGCCTGCCAACTGCCAACTGCCAACTGTCAACTGTCAACTGTCAACTGACTAAAAGAATGCCGGTTGGTGGCGGATCAAATTCAGGAATTCTTCGCGAGTTTTCTGTTCTTCTTGAAACACGCCCAACATTGCACTCGTAACCGTCCAAGCACCGGGTTTTTGCACACCCCGCATCGTCATGCACATATGGCTGGCTTCCATTACTACAGCTACTCCCTTCGGTTCCAATATTGTCTGAACTGCTTCGGCAATTTGGCGCGTCAAACGTTCTTGCACCTGCAATCGGCGGCTGTACATCTCGGAAATTCTGGCTAATTTGCTCAATCCCACTACTTTTTGGTTGGGAATGTAAGCAATGTGAACTCGGCCCATAAACGGCAGCATATGGTGTTCGCACATACTGAATACGCTGATGTCTCGTACCAGTACCATTTCGTTGTGGCCTTCGTCAAAGATAGCGCCGTTGAGGAGTTCTTCGAGGGATTGACTGTAACCACTGGTGAGAAACCGCATTGCTTCTGCTACCCGTTTTGGGGTTTTGAGCAATCCTTCGCGTTCGGGGTCTTCTCCTACTCCCAGCAGCATTGTCCGAACGGCCTCCATCATTTCTTCCAGGCCTACTTCTGAAGCTATGGGCACGCTGGATTCTTGGCCGTGGGAGGAATTGCGATCGGGTCGAGTGGGGATGCGCGGGGAGTTGTTCTCTGCGGTTTGTAACAGTTTCATGCTGTCAGTCGAGATTGAAATCGAGCCATTGGAATCGGCGGAAGATGCAATTGTCATAACAAGTTGGTGTGAGGGTGAATCGATTTTCGATTTTTGATTGGGGGATATAGCTAGAGATTCAAAGATTGTTGAATTCGAGAAAAATCCAGCAGTCTAAAATCTCAAGTTCACAAAACTCCTGCGTTGGACATGAGCGTGATTTCTTCAATTACTGCACTTGCTGGCAACTGAACTGCGTGCAGAATTGATTGGGCGACGATTTCTGGGGTTAACATGGCGGTGCGATCGAAGTCGGCGTCCACGGTGTCTGTGTCCCACATGGGAGTATTGACAGAACCCGGACAGATTGCTGTTACGCGAATTCCGTGAACCCGTTCTTCGGCGGCTAAGGTTTTAGACAATGCCATGAGACCGAATTTGCTGACGCAGTAGGCTCCCCAGTTGGGGAAGGTTTGGCTGCCTGCGATCGAGGAAACGTTGATGATGATTCCCGATCGGCGATCGCGCATGGAGGGCAAAACTCCTAGAATGCACTGCCAAACGCTAGTCAGATTGAGGTCTAGAACGTTCTGCCAGTCGGCTAGGGACGTTTCCGTCAAGGAGCCGGTGTAGCCCATCCCAGCGCTGTTGACCAGGATATCTACGGAACCCAATTGAGATGCGATCGCGCTGATGCTGCTTTGCACTTGCTCAATTTTTGCCAAGTCTAAGGGATAAGCTTCTGCTTTCACTCCGACTTCTCGGGCTGCTGCAGCAACGGCTTCTAAGTTTTCCGACTCTCGGCTAACTAAGGCCAGATTTATGCCCTCGGCGGCGAACGCTAAAGCAGTCGCTTTGCCAATACCGCTGCTGGCTCCGGTAATCAGAGCCTGCTTTGTTGTGGGATGGTTCATTCAGTGTCCTAATACTTTCGCTCGGCAACTCCCTACAGCGTTGCAGCCTCCTGAGGCCAATTAGACAAATGTCTGCTGCGGGTGATAACAGTTAATTATGAGATGAACATTAAGAACTGTTAAGCCGTGTCACCTGAGAAATTATAACACTGCTGACAGAGCCGCAGAATAATGAGCTGTGAGTTATGAGTTTAAAGTAAGAGATTTTTTAACTCATAACTCACAGCTCTGAATCGATCGGCTCAAGCAGAAATTTCAGTGAATACACCGATGTGGCGAAACTTTTGATACCGGAGATCGCGTCGCTGCTGACTCGTAAGCTGGGTTAGTTCTGCTAAGTTTTCTAACAAAGCTTGTTTGAGTATGGACGCAGCTTTGAGGGGATTCGAGTGAGCGCCGCCGATCGGCTCTGGTACTATTTGATCGAGAATGCCGAGGTTTTTCAAATCCCAGGAAGTGATTTTGAGAGCTTCTGCGGCCAAGTTAGCTTTACCAGAGTCTTTCCAGAGAATGGCCGCGCAAGCTTCGGGGGTGGCGACGGTGTAGACGGAATGTTCCAGCATCAACAGTCGCTCGCCGACACCGATACCCAATGCGCCGCCGGAACCACCTTCGCCAATGACGGTGCAAATAATGGGAACGTCGAGGCGAAACATTTCTCGGAGGTTACAGGCGATGGCCTCTCCCTGTCCGAGCTGTTCTGCTTCTAAGCCCGCCCAAGCCCCCGGAGTGTCGATAAAGGTGAAAATTGGCATTCCGAAGCGATCGGCGTGTTCCATCAACCGCAGGGCTTTGCGGTAGCCGCCGGGAGCAGCCATGCCGAAGTTGCGGGCGATATTGTCTTTTGTGTCGCGCCCTTTTTGATGGCCGATGATGACTGTGGGGCGCCCGTCTATGCGGGCAATTCCACCGACGAGGGCCGGGTCGTCTCCGCCGCGCCGATCGCCGTGAAGCTCGATCCACTCGTCGCTAATTGCCTGAATGTAATCGAGGGTGCTGGGGCGGCGCGGGTGACGGGCGAGTTGCAGCCGCTGCATGGGGGACAAGCTGCTGAAAATTTCTTGTCGCAGTTGGGCGGAACGCGCTTCTAGTTTGCGAATTTCGTCGGTGACATCGACGCTGTTTTCTGCGGCGAGTTCGCGAATCTGGTGAATTCGGGTTTCGAGTTCGGCCAGGGGCTTTTCAAAATCTAAGAGTAAGGGTTTACGGTCTGGGTTTGGCACGCGGATAATTTCTATAAGGTTTTAAGGTTTTGTCAGGTTTTGTCGATCGACTCTTTCGAGATCCTACCGTGTCAGGGTATGCTGTAAAATAGGGGAAATTTGGAAGTTTTGAATTATGAATTTTGCTTGGCTTCATACCGCGCTGGAAAACCAGGAGCTGGAGCTTCCTTTCAATTTTAAATATAATAGGTTAATCCGCATCCCTTCCGTCTGAATTCCCCCAACAGTGAACAGTCAACAGCCAACAGCTAACAATCAACTGTCAACTGTCAACTGTCAACTGTCAACTGTCAACTGTCAACTGTCAACTGTCAACTGTCAACTGTCAACTG
>NZ_JAUBPT010000139.1:0-21709 GCF_036700905.1 Microcoleus sp. S13_C3
CGTCCAAAAAGGACGGGCGGGACGCCCATCCCACAATAACAATTAAAATTGTAAGTTATTTAATTCGCGATCCTAAAAAAACCCGGTTTCTTGAAGAAACCGGGTTTTTGTGTAGCGGGGAAGTTTCCCCCCTACCCAGAGGCTGGCGAAATTTAGAGAGGTTCTTCTCTTCTGGTGGTCACGTCGCCCAGTTTTTGGAACAGGCCCCACTCGACTTGTTCTTCCAGGTCAGCCTCAACTCCAGCAAACACGTCGCGGAAAATAGTCCGAGAACCGTGCCAGATATGGCCGAAGAAGAACAGCAAAGCAAAGCAAACGTGTCCGAAAGTGAACCAACCGCGAGTCGAAGTGCGGAACACCCCGTCCGAGTTTAAGGTTTCGCGATCAAATTCAAATACTTCACCCTTTTGAGCAGCGCGAGCAAACTTCTTAACATCTAGAGGATTATTAAAGGTTTGACCGTTAAGTTCGCCGCCGTAGAAGCTGACGGTAACTCCGCTTTGTTCAAAGCTGTATTTTGATTCAGCACGGCGGAAGGGGATGTCAGCGCGAACGACCCCATCTTTGTCCGTCAAAATTACTGGGAAAGTTTCAAAGAAGTTGGGGAGGCGGCGAACCGACAATACCCGACCTTCGCTGTCAGTAAATACTGGATGGCCCAGCCAAGATTTAGCAATACCGTCGCCATTGACCATCGCGCCGGCCCGGAACAAACCGCCTTTAGCAGGAGAGTTGCCCACGTAGTCGTAGAAAGCCAATTTTTCGGGAATTTGTTCGTAAGCTTCTTGGAAGCCTTGGCCACCGGCTAAGGTAGCTTGAGCTCGGCGATCGATTTCTTGTTGGAAATAGCCACTGTCCCACTGATAGCGAGTCGGGCCAAAAAGTTCGATCGGAGTTGCAGCAGAACCGTACCACATCGTACCGGCAACCACAAAGGCTGCAAAGAATACGGCAGCGATACTGCTAGAAAGTACAGTTTCGATATTCCCCATCCGCAGGGCTTTGTAAAGACGTTCCGGCGGCCGCACTGTCAAGTGGAACAAACCGGCAATTACGCCGACTACGCCCGCTGCAATGTGGTGAGCCACGATGCCGCCCGGATTATACGGGTCGAAGCCTTCAGGGCCCCAAGAAGGCGCCACTGGCTGGACGTGACCGGTCAGGCCGTAGGGGTCGGACACCCACATTCCGGGGCCAAAAAGTCCCGAAAGGTGAAATGCGCCGAAGCCGAAGCAAAGCAAGCCGGAGAGGAACAGGTGAATGCCAAACATTTTTGGCAAGTCGAGGGCTGGTTCACCGGTGCGAGGGTCTCTGAAAAGTTCTAAGTCCCAAAATACCCAGTGCCAAACTGCTGCTAAGAACAGCAGGCCTGAGAGGACGATGTGAGCGACGGCGACGCCTTCAAAGGACCAGAAGCCCGGATCGACGTTACCTTCGCCAGTGATGCTCCAACCGCCCCAAGAACCCGTAACTCCCAAGCGAGTCATGAAGGGCAACACGAACATCCCTTGACGCCACATCGGGTTCAGAACTGGGTCTGTGGGATCAAAAACTGCTAGTTCATAAAGGGCCATTGAGCCGGCCCAACCTGCCACGAGGGCAGTGTGCATTAAGTGTACAGAAATCAATCGGCCTGGGTCATTTAAGACGACTGTGTGTACGCGATACCAGGGTAGTCCCATTGACTGCGGTTCTCCAAGGTGTAAGTGATGATGTCTATTTTTACGGAAAAATCAGATTCTGAATCCCCAGCAGTTACCTGCAGGGCTTAAACTCTGCCTTTTGCCGACTGCCATCTACCTTCAAAGGTGGAGGCATAAAAATGAAAGTTATTTAAAGAAGTGTATCGAGTGTTAGAACCGATTGCAATATGTTGAGCATTACATTAGTTGCGGGTTTCCCATTTCGCAGCGGGCGGCGATCGTCCCGAGGCGTTCGAGGACTTGCTCGGCATCGATCAGTCTGGTGAGCTTAACGTTGCCGATATTTTTGGCGGGATCGGCAGGATCGGGAGAGACGGCAGGTTGGACTTCTACCATGAGTACAGCGTCTTCTACGCGGTAGAGCCACATTTTTTCGTTGCGATCGGAAAGACAGAGGTTGAGCTGTTGGATGTCTGGCTGGCGTCTCCAGGCGGCGTGAGTCCACTCGCCGCCAACGCCCCACACGCGCCCAACTTTCCAGCCGTCGGATAAGAAGAAGTATTTCACTTGTGTACGCTTGTTGAGATTTTTTTGTCTAACATAACGCAAAACTGCAAGCTTACCGAATTAGTGAACCGCGAAGACGTGAAGGACACGAAGCGAGAGCCGAGAAGATATAGGTAATCTGCTAGCTGTTGGGGAGGAATCTACAGAATTGTCAGATAAGTTGCGATCGAGCTAAATCGAGCGTTCAAAGTTGTTTGCAGTGTGCAAAATTTTGGATTAGCTTAGAGTATTTAGGCAAGTAGCTTGGGTTAGGTTGGCATCGACGGTGGCGAGGGTTAGTCCATAATGAACGGCGGTGGCGGCAATAAATCGATCGGCGGGGTCTTGGTGTATTATATCTAGTTGACGGCTCAGAATGGCAATTTCATTGGTGAGGATTGCTTCTTTTGTGTCGAGTTCTTGTAGGCTTTTTTGAATCCATTTTTCTGGTGTAGGTTATAGGGTTAATCTTCCTTTTTCGGCGAGTAGTAGGGTTTCCCAAATGCTAATGGGACTTAAGCAAAGTTCATTTTCTTCGTTAGCGATCGCCGTTTGTAAAGTAGTTGATAGGCGAGGATTTCCAAGACGATACCAAAGCCAAATATGGGTATCTAGTAAGAATTTCATGACAGGACATCCCAAGTTACGAGGTTAGAGGTTGGCTCGATGATATCTCCGATAATTTTGCCACTATCTTTGGCAGATCCGAAGGCTGCTCGTTTACCTTTTCGGATGGGGGAGATAATGGCAACAGGCCGATCGTTTTGGGCGATGGTGAGGGGTTCGCCTGTTTGTATGGCTTGGGTGAGTAGGGCTTGGATGGTTTCGGGAAGGTCGGAAAGGGCGATCTGTGTCATGGTGTTAGTAGGGTTGGTGGCAGGTTAGGGGACAGGGACTTGCCGTACATCGATTTTAAGCGGTTCGTAACGGTTAGGGTTGCGGTAATTTTGCCTCTTTGGTCGTTTGCAGTCGATCGCATCATCTTAATCTCAATTAATATGCCCCAATTATGAGCGATCGATCTTTTACCAAACCTTTTAATACACTATATAATGGTATTAAATGACAGGTGCCCCGAACTGCACGGGGAGGTATGGTACGGTTGAGATACCGTGCGCCTGTCAGAGACAAGGTGCCCCGAACTGCACGGGGAGTTATAGTACGGTTGAGATACCGTGCGCCTGTCTAAAATCTTCTTCAACAAAAGAACCCTGGACTCTCGCAGTCGTGGGTTTCTGATTAAATACCTTTCTTCGCTTAGGGAAGGAGTTCGCGATCGATCGAGCCTTCAAAGTTGTTTTCAGCGTGCATATAAATATTGTTATTCGATCGACTATTGCCTATAATATGCTATGTAAGGCATAATTGATCCAAATGACATGGAACATTGAGTTTCACTTTGATTTTTACTCTGAGTTTACCGAATTCCCCACTGATGTCAGATTAGAGCTTTTAGCAAAACTCACACTGTTACAAGAATTTGGCCCAAACCTCAAGCGTCCTCACGTCGATACTCTCAATGGTTCTACCTACACCAATATGAAAGAACTTAGGTTTCAGGCGGCTGATGGAGTTTGGCGAGTCGCTTTTGCATTTGACCCCCGCAGAGAAGCGATTTTGTTGGTAGCTGGGGACAAATCGGGTAGTAGTGAGAATCGATTTTACAAGCAAATAATTAAGATAGCAGATAGTAGATTTGCCGACCATTTGAATAAGTTAATGGAGCAAGAAACAGATGACAATTAGCCTGAAGACTATTATGGAAAATTTGCCTCCCGAACAACGAGCAATAGTCGAAAAGCGATCGGTTGAATTAATGGCTGAAGAAATGACCTTGCAAGACTTACGAAAAGCAAGGAAATTTACTCAGATTCGCATGGCAGAATTATTAAATATGCGTCAAGAAAATGTCTCGCGACTCGAACGCCGTGCGGATTTGTTGGTATCTACTTTGCAAAGTTATATCGCGGCAATGGGTGGGGAGTTGTCATTTGTCGTAGAATTCAAAGATCGACCCCCCGTAAAAATTACTGGATTAACATCGATGTTTGAAGAAAGCAGCTACACTAATGGAGAGGAAGAGTTTTAATTGAGGAAACTAAAACCTAATTTTGCCAGATGTCTATTCTTCAATCTAAAATCTAAAATCTAAAATCTAAAATCGAATGACCGCACAAACACCAGTAGAATTCCAAGACAGTTTCGACATCATCGTAGTAGGTGGTGGACACTCCGGCTGCGAAGCCGCCCTCGCCACTTCTCGCCTCGGCTGTCGCACCCTTCTCCTCACCCTCAACCTCGACAAAATTGCGTGGCAACCTTGCAATCCGGCTGTCGGCGGCCCGGCTAAAACCCAACTTACTAACGAAGTTGATGCGTTAGGCGGGGAAATTGGCAAAATGGCCGATCGCACTTACTTACAAAAGCGCATCCTCAACTCTTCACGAGGCCCCGCAGTGTGGGCGCTGCGAGCACAAACTGACAAGCGGGAATACGCCGCTGTAATGAATAATATTGTTGAAAATCAACCCAATTTGACCATCCGGGAAGCGATGGTGACAGACTTAGTTTTGGGCAAAAATGAAGAAGTTATCGGAGTAGAAACATACTTCGGCGTCGCTTTTGAATGCAAAGCAGTAATTCTGACCACAGGCACTTTTTTAGGTGGCACAATTTGGGTGGGCAATAAGTCGATGCCCGCCGGACGTGCCGGAGAATTTGCCGCCGTTGGTTTGACGGAAACTCTCAATCGCTTGGGTTTTGAAACGGGCAGGTTAAAGACAGGAACTCCGGCAAGAGTTGACAAACGTACTCTGGATTACACTAACCTGGAACCGCAGCCGGGAGATGCAGTGGTTCGCTGGTTTAGTTTCGATCCAGAAGTTTGGATCGAACGGGAACAAATGCCTTGTTATTTAACTCGAACTACGCCGGAAACTCACCAGTTAATTAGAGACAATTTGCACCTTTCTCCAGTCTACGGTGGCTGGGTTGATGCGAAGGGGCCGCGCTACTGTCCGAGTATTGAAGATAAGATTGTACGGTTTGCGGATAAGGAAAGTCACCAGATTTTTATTGAACCGGAAGGTAGAGATATTCCTGAACTTTATATCCAAGGATTTTCTACTGGTTTACCGGAAAATTTGCAGTTGCAAATGCTGCGGACTCTTCCGGGTTTGGAAAAGTGCGAGATGATGCGCCCTGCTTATGCGGTGGAGTATGATTATTTGCCGGCAACTCAGTGCTTTCCAACGCTGATGACTAAGAAGATCGAAGGGCTGTTTTGCGCGGGTCAAGTGAACGGTACAACTGGATATGAGGAGGCTGCTGCACAGGGGCTCGTGGCGGGGATTAATGCGGCCAGGTTTGCGAAAAATCAGGAGATGATTGTGTTTCCTCGCGAGCAAAGTTATATCGGGACTCTGATAGATGATTTGTGTACGAAGGATTTGCGGGAACCTTACCGAATGTTGACTTCGCGATCGGAATATCGGCTATTATTGCGATCGGACAATGCTGACCAACGCTTGACGCCGCTGGGACGGGAAATTGGTTTGATTGACGATCGCCGATGGGAGTTATTTGAGCGGAAAAAAGCTAATATTGTGGCAGAGAAGGAACGCTTGTACTCGACGCGGGTGAAAGAACACGAGGAGATTGGCAAGGCAATTTTGGCTGATACTCAACAAGCGATTAAAGGTTCGATTACTCTGGCTGACTTGTTGCGTCGTCCGGGTTTTCATTATGTCGATTTGGAACGGTACAATTTAGGCAATTCTAGTCTGAAGTTGGCTGAGAAAGATGGTGCGGAAATTGATATCAAATATTCTGGCTATCTGCAAAAACAGCAAAATCAAATTGATGAAATTGTCAGACATGAACGCCGACAATTGCCTGCAGATTTGGATTACATGGCAATTACAACTCTCTCGAAAGAATCGCGGGAAAAGTTGGCTAAGGTGAAACCGCTGACGATTGGCCAAGCGGCGAGAATTGGCGGGGTGAATCCGGCTGATGTTAATGCTTTGTTGATTTTTCTGGAAGTGCGAAACCGTCAGCAGCCAGCGGGTGTTGGTAAATAAGCTAAACTATAGCCTTTCGATCTCTCATATGAGGTACTCATGGGCATAGGGCATAGCGCATAGGGCATAGGGCATAGCGCATACCTCACTTTTTTGAGAAGCGCTATAGAGGTGTCTCAAGGTTCCCTTCAATTTTATGAAATAGCAGTAGGAAAAAGTGTGAATATTGTGAAACCACTATTTTGTTCGGCTGCTTTCATATTGAGGGATATAGATTCTGGGCTTTGCTGATTCACGGTATAAATCAACTTTTATCAGAAGTTACAAAACTCACCATACTGGGCTTATAAAAATCCCGAAATCTTGAATTTATACCTGTATTCAGCAACACCAAAAATAAGGAAAACTGGCAGAATGTCAACTCTAATTGATGAAATTCTGCCAGTATATTGTAGATATTTATCAATCGTCGAACCAAGTCTGAATTTCGCAAATATTCCGGAGAATAATCAGCGTTCATCGGTGGTTCAAACCTCCCCGAAAGCCCCACCAGTGTTGCCACCCTCAAAGCCTTAAAAGAACAGCGAGATGCCTTGCTATACGCTTATATACGCGCTCATATTATGTCCGGTCGATTACCCCTAATACGGTAGGGGCGGGTTCACGAAAAATATTTGCCAATAATTGACAATCTCAAAAACCCGCCCTTTTAATCGATTTTAATCGCGGTAACTCGATCGGACATGATATCACTGCTGGTACTGGGGAATAGGCGGAATGTGGTATTGGGCGATCGCACAATCGGCTAAATAGTCATTCCCCAAGTTCGATAAGGAGAGTGGGAGAGTCGGAGAGAGGGAGAATTAGGAAAATATTCCTTTATTCTCCTGACTACTGACTAATGACTACTGACTACTGACTAATGTGCCCAGAGAATCACGCCAGCTTCATAAGGACTGCTGAGATTATCGTGCTTCGGCAAAACGCGCAACGACAAGCCTTGCAAACCGCTAGAAGTATAAGTAATGTCAGCCGTATAAAGGCTAGCATTGTGAGAATCTTCACCCAAATACTCCATCACTACCGGTACGCCGCCGATGATATTTCCATTAGCATCAACCGAACCTTGATAAAGTTCGACTTGCACGTCTGCAGGAGTCAATCCCTTCAGATTAATCCGAGATTTAACAGCGATCGACTGATTGACCTTAACTTCCTTATCCTGGGAAATATCAACAGCCTCAATCTTAATATCGTGCCACTTCGCGAGAACGTGCTTCTTCCAGTGAGACAACTCCTTGGCGGGAGCGCAATTATCCGAAGTCATGGTGTGGTAGCGATCGCTCACGGGGAAATATGCCCGCCGCGCGTAATCCTTCACCATCCGAGCAGTATTGAAGAAAGGACAGTTCAAGCGAATTGAATCCTTCATTTTCTCCGTCCAACCGCGGGGAATTCCATCAGCATCCCGGTTATAAAACAGCGGTACAACTTCCTTCTCCATCAAGTCGTACAAAGCATTAGCCTCTACCTCATCCTGATACTTAGTATCTTCGTAAAATTCGCCATGTCCGATCGGCCAACCGGTGCGAACATAATCAGCCTCATCCCACCATCCGTCAAGAATGCTCAGATTCGGCAAACCATTCATCGAAGCTTTCATCCCCGAAGTCCCGGAAGCCTCACGGGGGCGGCGCGGCGTATTCAGCCACACATCGCAGCCAGACACCATCATCCGAGCGACGTTAATGTCGTAGTTCGGCAAAAACACCATCGAACTCATCGTGTCGTGTTCGCGGATGAAGTGAACGATATCCCGAATCAATTCCTTACCCGGAATATCCATCGGGTGAGCCTTCCCAGCAATCACAAACTGCACCGGGCGGTTTTTGTCCCGCATGATCCGCATAATTCGATCGACATCGCGCAAAAACAGCGTCGCCCGCTTGTAAGTAGCAAAACGGCGGGCAAACCCGATCGTCAGCACCTTCGGATCGAGAGCCTCCCGCGCGTGTTCGATTTCCGTTTGGGCCGCACCGCGCTCGCGCAAAGTCTTTTGCAGCCACTCCCGTGCGAACACCACCAACTCCGAGCGACAGCGTTCGTGATTGCGCCACAATTCCTCATCAGGAATCGATGACATCCGATCCCAGAGTCGATCGTCCTTACCGGTCATTTCCCAGTCCGGGCCAAGGTATCGATCGTACAACTCCTGAGTAGACTTCGCCACACAACTGCGAGCGTGCACCCCGTTGGTAATCGAAGTAATTGGTACTTCTTCCTGCGGCAAACCCGGCCACAAACCCTGAAACATCGGGCGCGACACCACGCCGTGCAAAGCCGCCACCCCGTTGACAAAACTCGACATTTTAATTGCCAAAATTGCCATATTCAGAGGTGCGGACAAATCCCCAGTATTCTCCCGGCCCAATCCCAAAAACTCATCTTGCGACAAGCCAAACATCTTGGGATACTGACCTAGATAGTGCATCACCATATCCGGCTCGAACAAGTCAAACCCAGCAGGCACGGGCGTGTGAGTCGTAAACATACTGCTCGAAACCACCACCTGTTCCGCTTCTACGAAACTCAGGTGATATTCCTCCATCAGCATCCGAATGCGTTCCAAAGCCATGAAAGCCGCGTGGCCTTCATTCATGTGATAAGCCGTAACTGTCAGCCCCAATGCCTTGAGCATTTTCACGCCGCCGATGCCCAGCATGATTTCTTGGTGCATCCGCAGAGTTTTATCACCGCCATACAGTTGGTCGGTAATATCTTGGTCGTAGCGGCTGTTAGGTTCAATATTTGTATCCATTAGGTACAAAGGAACCGTTCCCACTTGTACCCGCCAAATCCGGGCATACACCTTGCGGCCGGGATAGTCCACCTCAATCCGCAATTCCGAACCGTCGGGGTTGCGTTCTGGGTGCAGCGGCATATTGTAGAAATCGTTGAGCGGATAGCGTTCTTGCTGCCAGCCGTCGGCGTTGAGATACTGCGAAAAATAACCTTCTTGGTAGAGTAGGCCGACACCGACTAAGGGCAAGCCCAAATCACTAGCTGATTTGAGGTGGTCGCCTGCGAGCACGCCTAAACCGCCTGAATAGATGGGTAGGGCTTTAACTAAGCCGAATTCCATCGAAAAGTAAGCGTAGCATTCCTGCTGCTCGGTGCCGCGCTGTTTGCGGTACCAGGCGCGATTTTTGAGATAATCGTCTAACTGCTGGGCTGCTCGGTTCATTTGGGCAATGAAGCCTTCGTCTTCTGCCATTTCTTGCAGTCGCTCTTGAGATATGGTTCCGAGCATCAGCACCGGATTTTGGTTGCTGGAGTCCCAGAGGTCTCGATCAAGGCGGCGGAAGAGGTCTTTGGTATCGACGTTCCAGTCCCAGTGCAAGTTGTAGGCAAGCTTGCGTAGGGGTTCGAGAATTGTCGGTAGCGACGGGGAAACGTTAAATGTACGAATTGGCTGCATAGACAAAGCCTTTATGTTGGGGTAGCGATATTTTCCTCTGTCTTTAGGTACAAGTCCGTTATTCTGCACACTATTTTAAGTTTTAACCAGTTCATGCACGATGCCATCAAGCAGACGAAACGGAAGCGCAAGTCGTTCGATGTGAGCGAACTAGCCGTTTTCGGCTGCGATAACTGTCGCAAGAAGGCCTCGCCACCAGGCCATCACGACTGGACGGCGATCTGTCTTGAGTGCGGCAACGAGTTTTCCTACAGTGGCTGCTCGTGCGACGGCTGCTGCGGCGGGACGTATGCGGGTTTCGGCGGTGGTCGCACGATCTTTTTACGTGTAACGTTCGCAGGACTTGCACGCAGCGTTACAAGCTCACGCAGTCGTAAGTCGCGACCCAATTAAGCAATTTGCACTTGTCGCAAATGAGAATTTACCAAAAGTTTGCTAGCCTCACCAGCCGAGAGGGCAGGGCTGAAATAGTGGCCCTGAATTTCTTGACAATGGAGTTCGCGCAAACACTCCAACTGCTCTTTAGTTTCTACTCCTTCGGCTACCACGCTCAAGTTCAAATCTCGCCCCAGGGTCGCTACAGCCTTGGCGATCGCCCGTTCGCACGGATCGGTCGTCAATCCGCTGACAAAGGATTTATCTATTTTTAAGATATTCAAGGGAAACTTTTTGAGATAATTTAGAGAACAATAACCCGTGCCGAAATCGTCCAGTGCAATTTGCACTCCCATATTCTGCAACTCCCTGAGAACTTTTGTGGTATAATCCACATCTTGCATGGCTGTAGTCTCGGTAATTTCTAACTCTAAATACTTGGGTGCTAAACCAGTTTTTTCCAAGCATTTCGCTACCATTTCTAATAAATTAAATTGCTGGAACTGCCGAGCCGAAACGTTGACTGCTACCCGCAAATCTGGCCGCAAAGCATCCTGCCAAGCTTTATTTTGAGTGCAGGCTGTTTGCAGCACCCATTCCCCAATAGGTACAATTAGTCCGTTCTCTTCGGCGATCGGAATAAATGTAGCGGGAGTAACTAAACCTAATTGTGGATGTTGCCAGCGCAGCAGGGCTTCCATACCCTGAATTTCCCAAGTAGTAATATTGACTTTTGGCTGGTAGAAAACCTCAAATTCTCCCTGTTCTAAAGCCTCGTGCAGTCTGTGTTCTATAGTTAGTAAATGGCTGCCGTGGGGATTAAGTGTTGAAGTATATAACTGATAGTTATTTCTTCCCATTTCTTTAGCGTAGTACAAGGCAGCATCGGCATTTTTGACTAAAGTTTCGGCATCTTCACCATCATCGGGATAAAGGGCAATGCCGATGCTGCTGCTAACATGAAACGGTTGTCCTTCTAGTTTAAAGGGTGGCTTTAAATTGTTGAGTATTCTTTGAGCTGTTTTAACTGCATCTTCTAAGCAATTGATGTCGGGAAGCAGTATGGTAAATTCGTCGCCTCCCCAGCGGGCAACCGTGTCAGTCGATCGCAAAGTGTCGCTGATGCGTCCGGCAAAACCTTCTAACAGGCGATCGCCCGCAGCGTGACCTAGTGTATCATTAATCTTTTTGAACCTGTCCAAGTCTAAAAACATCACAGCTAGCGTCTTTTGGGTTTTTTTAGCTTGTTTTAAGGACGCCAGCAGCCTCTCGTTAAAAAGTATCCGGTTCGGTAAACCGGTGAGTTGGTCATAAACAGCTTGATAGCGAATAATTTCTTCAGCTTGCTTGCGCTGAGTGATATCCATGATCGTGCCGATCGCCCTTACTGCTTTGCCACTTTCATTGCGGATGATATAGCCGCGATCGAGCACAAAAACATATCCCCCGTCTGCACGGTGAAAGCTGTATTCCTCCGACCAACATTGAGCGCCTGAGCTCATTGTTTCGTAGAAGCTTGACATTACTCTTTCCCGTTCTTCGGGATGAATATTTAACCACCAAGATTCTAATTCTATCGTCTGAGTTTCGTTGAGTTTGTATCCAAAAACTTTTTCAAATTCTGCGCTCAACCAATACTCATTTTTTAACAAATCAAAATCCCATACGGCATCATTTGTCGCCCGCGTCAGGAGGTGAAAGCGTTCTTCGCTTTTGCGTAGTTTTTCTTCGGATTGCACCCGTTCCGTTACATCCCGAAAGCTGAATACTCGACCAGTAATTGTGCCTCCCGTGCGCTGGGGCAACGAGTAGCGCTCGAAGATTCTGCCATCTGTCAACTCGATGAGATCGTAACTTTCTGCTGCGGGGCGATCGCACAATTCTTTAGCACGGTTGAGAAATATTTCCGGGTATTTTAACTGGTTGATTCCAAACCCCAAAATTGGGTTGTTATCTCTCGAATCAACCTGCAAATCCGGCAACTGCCACATTTCGGCAAATTTACGGTTAAAGCTGACAACTTTTCCTCCAGTGTCAACCGCCAGAATACCGTCAGCAGTAGATTCAATGGTTGCTTGAAGCAACGAAAGAGATGTTTCTAGTTCTAACTCGGCTAATTTGCGATCGCTGATGTCAAACGCTGTGATTAATATTGAGGCTTTTTTTTCAAATTTTATAATATCTACCGTTGCTTCAATCCAGCGCATTTTTCCAGTTTTCGTGACTATTACTAATTCATATTTAGAGCCTGCAGTTGAGCGCGCGTGGCTGGATTTACCCCAGTGTTTAACTATTTCTAGAAAATCTTGATGAATTAAGTCGTATAAATCCAACGCTAGCAATTCTTCACGAGTATATCCTGTCAGAGCTTCTGTCTGAGCATTGACATAGCGCAACTGTCTGCGGTGATAGATAAACGCAACAGCATTAACAGTTTCTATCAGTTGGCGAAACTTTTTTTCACTGCGTCGCAAATTTCTTTCGACCCGCTTGCGCTCAGTAATATCTTGTGCTATATATAACTTGCCTCTGACCTGGCCGTGACCGTCGCGAATAATTGAAATAAAAAGCTGTACAATTATTTTTTTTCGGTGTTTAGAAAGGTAGACTTTTTCGACGTTGCGGACAGAATTTTCTGCTGTTAAACTTGCTAACTCTAACTCCTGTGCCGGTGATTCACTTTTCTTGAAAAGTCCGGCTATTGGTTTGCCTAACAACTCTTTTTTAGAGTATCCCAAAAGTTGACAGGTAGCTTGGTTTAACGACAGGATATGACCGCCGGGGGTGGTCGCAATTATGGAGACGTTCATTTCCTCGCAAATATCCAGGGCATATTCGGCAGTTTGCTGCAAATCTTGGGTAATTTGGGCAATAGTATGCCAGATATCCTGTTCTTTTTTTGGATACAACATTTTTTCTCCTTTTGGTAGGTTGTCATTCTCTGTTTCAGACTTGGGCTTGATTAACCTCATCGTCTTGGATAAGCTATTTACTGTCTTCCCCCCGATCAATAATGAGATCAATAAACACATAACAACCAGAGGATAACCAATTACTGTTAACCTAATAGTAGGTTCTTTTAGAGGATTTTCCTGAAATGGTATATAATTGTAAGTCGGTAATTTTATTGGTTCAATTTGGGATAATTTATCCAAAAATAATGCGGCGATTGCAGAAGTAAGGGGGCGAGATGCGGCTCGCAAATAGCTATGTTTCTGAGACCCAATCAAAATCTCTTCTCCTGGGCTAGTGCCATGCCCATATCCTAGACTTGTCGGTAATATTTTTGGATTTATGCCACATTCCACACCCAACATAGCAACCGCGAAATATCCCAAGATTAATTGGAAAAATATTTTCATTGGCTCTATTCCCTAATTTCAAATAAATCTTTTTATGATCCATAAATCTAACAAAGTTTAGCACCACTCTCTCCGCCCTAGGAAAAGCCAGCCACCATTAATTTATGTGGTTTTGTGAATTAAATGTTGTTCAGATAATAAATTAGCTTTATAACTTATTATAATTTAAATCTTAATTTAAAATGTGTCATCAGCCATTGTGCCACAAATTATCCGCCATTCTGCCTAGACATCGGGTGGAAGCGCGCTAAAATTAGATAATTCCCGCAAGGAGGCGATCGGGATTTGTTAGAAAAATAAACAATTAGCTTAAAATCGATGCAGAGGTCCACTAATTGAACCCATGAGTCAGACCATCCCAGAACTCCAAAAAGAAGTCCGCGCGCTGCAAGCAGAAGTTACCGCCCTGCAAGAGTCGCGGGAAAAACTTGGCGTACAGCGCTCTGAGTGCCGAGTGGCAGTCAGTTTTCCCAAAAACAATACTCCTGAAGCCATTGCCGAGTTCCACCAGCAAACTGCTGCTTTTGGGGAGCAGTGGTTGCAGCAAATCCAGGAAATTGACCGAGAGACTAAAAATATTGAAAAGCAACTGCAACAAAAACAGGCTTTACTCAATTACAAGCAAGGTGAACTAGAAAAAGTGGTGGCCGGAGAGCACTGGCAAGAACTAGAAAATAAAGTTCAAACCGGGGAAAAGCGCTTGCAAACACAAGCTCGCAGAATCAATCAAGCAGCAGCGCAGCTAGAGGCAGAAATCCAAGCTTTAAAAGCACTCTACGACCAACTCAATCCGAGTTATTCCGAGTGGTTTCAACAACCAACTCAAGTAGTCAAATTTTCTGCAACAACTATTCCTTACGCTGTTCCCAGCAGCAGCGGGTTGATATTGGAGAATAAAAAGATTGAATGGGAAAAAAAGTAGTTTTGCATTGTTAATTTTTAAGGTAAATTAGTGAGTTGAATGTCGCCGTCGCAGGCTCCAATAAGCAAGACAGATTCGACGGCAACATCCCAAGGCTTTTACCTGCTTTTTCAGAGAAAAAATAAAAAACTGCCTCTGCCGCAGCTAAGTTTAAGATTTTTGAGTTTCATTTTTTGAAACTGGTTGATTTTTAACTCTGGTGTCAATCTAAAATCTCAAATATAGCCTTTCGAGCTCTCATATGAGGTACTCATGGGCATAGGGCATAGGGAATAGGGCATAGGGCATACCTCACCACGCTTGAGAACCGCTATATAACAGTTATGAACGCATCAACCGGGTTTTACGAAAAGACTTTGTGGCAGCCCTCGCTTCCGCTAAAAAACCCTGTTGATGGGAATGAGGAGTGCGTAAGCCGTGTCTAAAATTTCAAATAGACTTACTGATGAAACAATTGATTTGGATAGCGCTATTTATTCTGGTTGCGGTGACGGCTGTGGGTTGGCGTTCTGACTCGTGGCAGCGGTTGTCGGGTGTACCCGAAGTTGGGATCGATCGCACTATCCACACTTCTCAAAACCCGTCTCCCTTACCGCTTCCTGCTGAAAAAAATAGTTTTTTTCAGCCCCAAATCGACCCGTCCCGCTTGTGGAAACACGTCGAGACTTTAGCAGGAGAACGCGAGGGAGAACGAGCTCGCTCTTTTACTAGAGACTACATTTCTAAACAACTGCAAACATTAGGAATTTCCCAAGAGTTCCAGCCGTTCGATCGCGGAATCAACGTCTTCGCTGAGAGAAAAGGCACTGACTCAAACGCCGGTGCAATTTTAGTCGCAGCACACTACGATACTGTACCGAACTCCCCAGGCGCTGACGACAATGCGACGGGAGTTGCAGTAGTTTTAGAAGTAGCAAGATTGCTGGGTTCTCGCCCCACGCCTCGGACATTGCAAATAGCATTTTTCGACAGGGAAGAACTCGGACTTTTAGGCAGTTTAGCATTCACCGGTAGCGAGGCGCGGTTAAAAAATTTGCAGGGAGCCATTGTCCTAGATATGGTAGGTTATGCCTGCCGCACCCCCGGATGCCAGCAATATCCCGAAGGATTGACAGCGCAACCTTTTCTAGAAGCATCGGGGGTAAAATCTCCCGACAAAGGCGAGTTTATCGCTGTAATTGGGGATGCGGAACATCCGCTGCTATTGAAAAGTTTTGCGGAGTCGGGAAAAGCCGATTTGCCTGCGGTGGTGGCACTGCCGGTTCCCCTGAAAGGGTTGCTGACTCCCGATGTTTTACGCAGCGACCACGCGCCTTTCTGGTATAAAGGAATTGGTGCTGTGTTGGTGACGGATACTGCAAATTTGCGATCGCCTCACTATCACCAATCTAGCGATACATTAGCAACTATCGATCGAGCTTTTTTCGCCGGTTCTGCTCAAATTGTTGTTAATGCCACGGCTAAATTATTGGAAATTAGGTAATTGGTAATCGGTAATCTACTCGTTACCAGGCTCTTCCTGGTAACGCAGAGCGGGAGGCTCTGCCTCCGATTTCCCCACGCAAAGCAAGCGAGGCAGAGCCTCTGGAAATCTGTTCCTAGGCAGAGCCTAGGAACCAGCTAAATAACTAATAACTAATAACTAATAACTAATAACTAATAACTAATAACTAATAACTAATAACTAATAACTAATGACTAACAAAGAAAGCCTGCAACGGCATTTACTGCAACTAGACAATCGAGGCTACAAAGCCTACAAAGATATTCAAGGTAATTACGACTTTTCTGAATTCACATTAATTATTGATTACGTGCAGGGAGATCCGTTTGCTTCTCCCAGTAAATTTAGAGTCAGAGTTCCGCCAAACATTGCTCAAATTCCTGGCGAACTTTTCAACTCTCGCAGTCGAGAAATAGCCTTGCGAGATTACCTAACTCGCCAGTTTGACAAAGCCGCCCACAGCATCAGCAGCAAACGCGGCACTGGGAAAAGCGGTATGATTGCAGTGACTCGGTTCGGACAAGAAGTTTTAGAGCGAACTTCCGCATTTATCATTTCCTCAGCTAGATCAGATATCGGAGATTTAGGAGGAGTTGAACTGCGATTTGCCGTCGGACTTCCAGCGGGCGGACGCAGTATTTTAGGGCGACAAGCTGCTGAAATGCTGTGCGAAGATATTCCGCAAATTGTCAGTCGATCTCTGAAGTATGCTAACTTAAATGCGGCTGAATGTCGCCGTCACGTTGAAACTGTAGAAGATGCTGACTGGCTGCGGCAGCAGTTAGCTGAAAAAGGATTAGTTGCGTTTGTTGCTGATGGTTCTATTTTACCCCGCCGCAGCGGTGTTGACAACAGTCCTTTGTTAAATAATGCTGTGGCTTTTCAGTCGCCGCCGTCATTAAGAGTTGAGTTTAATTGTCCGAATCGCGGTTTGATTTCCGGTATGGGTATTCCCACTGGTATTACTTTGATTGTTGGGGGCGGCTATCACGGCAAATCAACTTTACTCAGGGCGATTGAGTTGGGAGTTTACAACCGAATTCCGGGAGATGGAAGGGAATTTGTGGTGACTAATCCGGCGGCGGTTAAAATTAGAGCGGAAGATGGCAGAAGTGTTGCGGGAGTTGATATTTCGCCTTTTATTAACCACTTGCCGCAAGGTAGAGATACTGCACAATTTTATACGGAAAATGCGAGCGGTAGCACGTCGCAAGCTGCTAATATTATTGAGGCTTTGGAAGTGGGGAGAAGGAAGAAGGAAGGCACGACACGGATTTTGACACGGATACACGGATTAATTTATGAAGAGGATTTAGTGCCTGTTTTATTGGTGGATGAGGATACGGCGGCCACTAATTTTATGATTCGCGATCGCAGAATGCAGGAACTCATTGCTAAGGATAAGGAACCGATTACACCGTTTATTGATAAAGTGAGACAATTGTATGCGGATTATGGCGTATCGACTATTTTAGTCATGGGGGGAAGCGGTGATTATTTTGATGTGGCGGATACGGTGATTGCACTGGAAAATTTTCAAGCATATAATGTGACGGAAGAAGCTAAAGAGATTGCTAAAAATTACTCGATTAGCCGTGCTGCTGAAGGGGGAGAAAATTTTGGTGATATTACTCAAAGAGTGCCGATTCCTGCTAGTTTAGATCCGAGTCGGGGACGGCGAGATGTGCGGGTGAAGGTGCGGGATGTTGATGAATTGGCTTTCGGAACTGAGGAGATTGATTTGGGTTATGTTGAGCAAATTGTGGACAGCGGACAGTTAAGGGCGATCGCTGCGGCAATGGTTTATGCTAAGCAGCAATACATGGACGGAAAACGCACTTTGTCGGAAATTATCGATTTGGTGATGGCGGATATTGACGCACAGGGGATGGATATTTTATCGCCTTTTCCTGAAGGGGATTTTGCCATGTTTCGACGGTTTGAATTGGCGGCGGCAATTAATCGGCTTCGCAGTTTGTCGGTTGTTGCCAAAATGACTGTTGACTGTTGACTGTTGACTGTTGACTGTTGACTGTTGACTGTTGACTAATGACTGTTGACTAATGACTAATGACTAATGACTTTTTGATATGCTGACAAAAGTGAGTGCAAAAACCGCGATTGAAGTATGACAGGCAATATAGGACAACTGACTGCTTTAAGCGATCGACCGTATTTAGTATTAAGCAATCAAGGTGAGGTTTTACAGTTAGAGTTAAAACAGCAGCAGCACGTATTGGGGCGCGATCGCACTCGTGCTGATTTAGTCATTCCCGAACCCTGGCGCGCAGTTTCCGGCGTTCACGCTGTTTTGCGCCAAATTGGGGATAATTACTGGATTTACGACGGTGACGGGCAGCGGCCGAGCACTAATGGCTTATTTGTCGATCGCACTCGCATCACTCCCAATGACGGTTATTGTCTGAAAAACGGCACAGAAATTAAAATCGGTCTCGCTCCTCAAAATCAAGTTTTGCTGAGTTATTTTAATCCGCTGACGAATCAGGTTGCTGTCCCTAGCAAGCAGTCAATTCCTCTTAAGAATCGGTCGGTTTTGTTGGGTCGCGATCCAAACGCTTCGCTGCAATTAGATGCGCCGCTTGTTTCTAGACGCCACGCCACAATCGACCAAGATAGTCGCGGTAATTATATTTTGCGAGACCACAGCGTTAACGGGGTTTTTGTTAACGGTCAGCGAGTGACAAATTCTGTACAGTTGTCCGAGGGAGATGCAATTCGGATTGGCCCGTTTACTCTAACTTACCGCAGCGGTGAGTTGCAGATGCAAGACTCCGGCCATCAAATTCGTTTGGATGCTGACAGTCTGGTGATTCCGAAGCGTTTGGATAACATCACTTTGGCGATCGAACCGGGGCAGTTTGTGGCTTTAGTCGGCGGTAGCGGCGCTGGTAAATCTACTTTAATGCGGACGCTTTTAGGCATCGAAAAAACTACTAACGGCGCTGTGTTTCTCAACGGCGACAACCTGCGCCAAAACTTCAATATTTACCGCAATCAAATCGGTTACGTGCCTCAAGATGATATTGTACACGCAGATTTGACAGTAGAAGAAGTCTTGAGTTATGCAGCTAAATTGCGCTTACCTCCCGATACAGATGTCAAGCAGGTAGTCGCAAAAACTTTAGAAGATATTGAAATGACTCACCGTCGCAAGGCTTTGGTAAAACAGCTTAGCGGCGGACAGCGGAAGCGGGTCAGCATCGGAGTTGAACTGTTAGCGGACCCGAAACTTTTCTTTTTAGACGAACCGACTTCAGGACTCGATCCGGGTTTGGATAAGAAGATGATGCAACTGCTGCGAAAGTTGGCAAATCAAGGCCGGACGGTGATTCTGGTGACTCACGCGACGGCAAATATCACGATGTGCGATCGGATTGTTTTTATGGGTCGCGGCGGACGCCTTTGTTACTTCGGCCCGCCTAGGGAAGCGCTCGATTTTTTCGATATCAAAACTGGCGATTTTGCAGACATTTACAACGAATTAGAAACAGGAGAAATCAACGTTCAAAGCTGGGCAGAAAAGTTTAATATATCTCCCTACTATCAGCGCTATATTGTCAACCACTTCAGCAGAAGCCAGGCTAATGCAAAAATACCTTCTGCACCTTCTGTACCAAAATATCAATCTTTTGTAAAACAACTCGTTTTGCTTTCCCATCGCTATTTTCAACTCGTTTCCCGCGACTTAGTTAACTTGAGTTTAGCTCTTTTAACGGCTCCGATCGGCATTAGTTTGCTGCGGCTAGCCGTCAGAGATAAAGACCCGTTAATTGGAGTGCCGGAGGCAACTTTAGCACCTTTGGCGTTGCGAGTTTTATTTGTATTTACCTGTGCGGCGATTTGGGTAGGGCTGGCAACTTCTCTGCAAGAAATTGTCAAAGAATCTGCTATTTATCTGCGCGAACGTTTGGTCAATTTAGGATTGTTTGCTTATTTAGGTTCAAAAATTTTTATACTTTCTGGTTTGGCAGTATTGCAAACGCTGTTAATGGTAGGAGTTATTCTGATTGCTTTTAAATCCCCCGAACCGAGTTTGATTTCCTGGGCGATGGGGGCAAGTATTACCACATTCCTAACTTTGATGAGCTGCATAAGCCTTGGATTAGTCGTTTCCGCGATTGTCAAAAATAGCTCTCAAGCTAATAGCGCTTTGCCTCTATTATTGTTGCCTCAGATTATTTTTTCGGGAGTTTTGTTTAAGATGGAAGGTGCGGCGAGCAAGTTTTCTTGGCTGATGTTAAGCCGCTGGTCTGTGGGTGCTTACGGCTCTTTAGTTAATGTGAATGGGATGGTTCCCGCGCCTACTACATTACCGGACGGGAGTACGCTTACTCAGCCGTTTGAGCCTACTCCTGTTTACGATCCAACGTGGGAAAATTTGGGTTTAAATTGGGGTATTTTGTGCGTGCATATTTTCGTTTATTTGATGTTGACTCTGTGGTTGCAGAAGCGGAAGGATATTGTATGAATTATTGGCTAATGAAGTCGGAACCCGATGTTTATAGTATTGCGGATTTGAAGGGCGATCGCACTTCCATTTGGGATGGCGTTCGCAACTATCAAGCGCGCAATTTTATGCGAGAAATGAGTCGGGGAGACTTAGTATTTTTTTACCATTCTAATACTAAATTTCCGGGAATTGTCGGGTTAATGCGCGTCGTGGAAACAGGGATTGCCGATCCGAGTCAGTTCGATGTTAATAGCGAATATCATGATGCTAAATCGCAGGTGGATGCGCCTCGCTGGCAAACTGTGAGAGTTGAGTTTGTTGAGGAATTTGCTAAGTTAATATCTTTGGATGAACTGAAACAAAAGTTTAGTGCTGATGAGATTTTGCTGGTGAGGAAAGGCAATCGGTTATCGGTGATGCCGGTATCTGAAGTTGCTGCTGAGAAGATTTTGAAGATGAGATGAGTTGTGACCATTTAACTTGCATATTTGGGGCGGGCTCTTCGGCCCACCCCACAATGCTTAAAGACTTTACAAAAATCCTCGGTAATGGTCTTGAAATTTGGCTTTTTTTAGGCTATTTTATACAAAGTTGCGGTTGTACTTAGTCATATGATTCGCGAAAATTTGAGTCAGGCAAGCAATCAGGATTTGGGCGGGGAAGATGCCCACCCCACAGGTCAATATCAGTTTTTTGTGGGACAGGCTTCTAGTCTGCCGCTTAAACTCAGAGATGCTCAATTAAAAGTTACTTACAGAAATTTACCTCATTGGGAGTTAGAAGGAGCGGTCTATTTCATCACTTTTAATACTTGGGAAAAGCTGGAATTAACTCCGGCTGCGAGGCAAGTTGTCCTCAATGCTTGCAAGTTTTTTGATAGGCAAAGGTATCAAATATTTTGCTTAGTTGTAATGCCAGATCATGTGCATATGCTAATGCAGCCTTTAGCAAAGTCGGATAATAAATTATGGTCGCTCAGCAGCATTCTGCACAGTATGAAAAGCTACAGTTCTAAACAAATTCCCAAGGTGATGAAGCATATTGGTACTGTGTGGCAGGATGAGAGACATGACCACATTGTCAGAGATGAACGAGAATTTCAGGTTTTTTGGGAATATATTAGGCAAAATCCTGTCAAAGCTGGTCTTTCACTGACTCCAGAGGAATATCCTTTTTTCTGGCAAATGTATGAAGTTTAGCTTTTTCTGAATTTCTGGTGGGGTGGGCATCTTGCCCGCCCAAGCTTCAGTCACAGGCAAGATGCCTGTGCCACAAGGATTTCACAGGCAAGATGCCTGTGCCACAAGGATTTCACAGGCAAGATGCCTGTGCCACAAGGATTTCACAGGCAAGATGCCTGTGCCACAAGGATTTCACAGGCAAGAT
>NZ_JAUBPT010000140.1:0-21184 GCF_036700905.1 Microcoleus sp. S13_C3
TTGTTGATTTTGTAAATCAAATCTTGAGTGTTTACTTATCTTAACATGATTTGGTTTTTTTACGCCTACCTACTTATCTCTTACAGTGACTTTCACGGCAAACCTCCCTCGCTAATGCGCTGTATCATTGACTTAAGAGCTTGTACAGTAAACTGATT
The DNA here is from genome assembly GCF_036700905.1 of Microcoleus sp. S13_C3. Classification (NCBI taxonomy): domain Bacteria; kingdom Bacillati; phylum Cyanobacteriota; class Cyanophyceae; order Oscillatoriales; family Microcoleaceae; genus Microcoleus; species Microcoleus sp. S13_C3. The sequence continues at coordinate 159 of NZ_JAUBPT010000140.1, forward strand.
GCTGCGGGGTCAAGAAACAGTCACGTTTGCTATATTTTGTGTTTCTGGCTGTCTCCGCAATGACATCCAGTAACCACAATTTCTCATGCACAGTTCCGCTTCTGATTGCTGCAACCAGTCTTCTATATTTTCCGGTACTAAAACTACAACTAAGATTCGAGGTACTAGGGCATTCCTTCTTAAATCGTTGTAGTTTTTGACTTTGAGTGGATATCGGATGTAGTCGCCGTCTATCACGTCTCTTGAAGTACATTTTAATTGTAACTTCAACTCTGGAAAACAAACGCTTCCCTCACCGCTGCCAGCCGTGATTTGTAAGTCGATGCTGTCGAAGTCTAACTCTAACGGATCGATCGAGAAACCTGCCACTGCTGCAACGGCACGTACATAAGCTTTGCTAAAAAGTTCTTTCTGCTGGTTCAGTTCCATTCTACAATAAACCTATGACCAAAATAATTTATTTTACAATAAAGGTATTCCACAAGTAATTATTCTAGGAGAGTTCTACCCGAGAGGCGATCGATTGATATAATTTCTTATTATTAGTCCGCAGAGGCGGACATCGTTTGTGTAGTAGCGGTTTCAACCGCCGAGTATTATCAAAAAAAACCCGGTTTCTTGAAGAAACAGGGTTTTTCACACTTACGCTGCGTGTTTTCGATACCAATCAATCGTATTTTTCAACCCATCCTTAAACTTCACTTCCGCAACAAAACCAAACTTTTCCTTAGCCCTTTCCGTATCCAAACAGCGACGTGGCTGACCGTTCGGTTTGTCTGTTTCCCAAACAATTTCTCCCTCAAATCCCATCAATTCGCAAATAGTTTCCACTAAATCGCGAATTTTAACTTCGCTATTCGTTCCCAAATTAACTGGGTCAGATTCACTGTAAGATTGAGCCGCCATCACAATTCCCCGCGCGGCATCTGTGGAATACAAAAACTCGCGACTAGGACTGCCGTCGCCCCAAACTGGCAGTGTTTTGTCTCCCCTTTGTTGCGCTTCGTGGACTTTACGAATTAATGCGGGGATGACGTGGGAACTTTTTGGGTCAAAGTTATCTTCCGGGCCGTACAGATTGACTGGTAGCAAGTAGATACCGTTGAATCCGTACTGCTGGCGGTAGGATTGCAGTTGCACTAATAAGGCTTTTTTCGCTACTCCGTAAGGTGCGTTAGTTACCTCTGGATAGCCGTTCCACAGGTCATCTTCTTTGAAAGGAACTGGGGTGAAGTTGGGATAAGCGCAAATCGTGCCGACGCAGACAAATTTTTCGACTCCGGCTTCGTAGGCGGCGTGGATTAGTTGCGCGCCCATCATCAAATTGTCGTAAAATAATTCAGCGGGTTTGAGTTGGTTTAAGCCGATGCCGCCGACGTGGGCGGCGAGGTGAACGATCATATCTTGTTGGTCGGCGGCGCGCTTGCAGTTTTCCATGACGCGGAGGTCGCAGTCGCGCGATCGAGTTACAGCAATTTTATCAGCATCGGCCCCTGCTTTGACTAACTGGTCGATTACCTGACGGCCCAAGAAACCGGCGCCGCCCGTGACTAGAATGCGTTTGCTGCTTAAATCCAAGCTTGTCATAATTTTAGCCTCGGGATTTTGAATAAAGGTCGATCGACAATTTCAATTCTAAAATTGTTGCTTTAGCAAAAAAAGCTTTCAGCTACAGGATGAGGTGGCCCACAAATCTGTTTTAGCTGCGGCAGATAGGGACAATTTGCTCCGTGCACACCCGAAAGTTAGATATAGAGGCCGCGACTCCTCAAATATCATTTTAATGTTTTTTTTTGCCCGCCCAGCCGAAAATTTTGCGAGCAATTAAGCTGGTTCTTGGAATGCCGATCGTGCTAATATAGCGGTTCTCAAGCGTGGTGAGGTATGGGGGCTAGTCCTATGCCCTATGCCCGCGTGAGCACCTCATGTTACTGAGAAAGGCTATAGCTGTAACAACCCTCTCATCAGTTGTGAAGTGTTTGCAGGGGCAATCCTCCGGGGCGCGCCTTTCGCCACATGGGTAGACACGGGGCCCTACCCCTACAAATTGTTCGCACTGACGGCTTGGTTTAGCGAATTAATCAAATCCGTTGCCCGAACCCCGACCTTGCTCGTCTAAAGCTTTCATGTCAGCATCTACCATTAAATGTACTAACTCCTGAAAAGTTACAGAAGGTTCCCAATTTAATTGCTGGCGCGCCTTAGTCGAATCGCCAATCAACAGTTCGACTTCTGCAGGCCGCAAGTAGCGTTCGTCAAACTCCACATATTTTTGCCAATCTAAATTGACGTAAGTGAAGGCCAAATCTAGAAATTCCTTAATGGAATGGGTCTCGTTGGTAGCAATGACATAATCGTCAGGCTTGTCTTGTTGCAGCATCAGCCACATCGCCCGCACGTAGTCTTTAGCATAGCCCCAGTCCCGCTTGGAATCGAGATTGCCCAAGTAAATCTTTTTCTGCTTGCCGGCGACTATTCTGGCAACGGCGCGAGTAATTTTGCGAGTTACAAAAGTTTCGCCACGGCGGGGAGATTCGTGATTGAACAAGATGCCGTTGCAGGCAAAAAGTCCGTAAGATTCGCGATAATTTACTGTTTGCCAGTGTCCGTAAACTTTGGCGCAGGCGTAAGGACTTCTGGGATAAAAAGGAGTTGTTTCCTTCTGCGGAACTTCCTGCACCAAACCAAACATTTCCGAAGAACCTGCTTGATAGAACCGCACTTCAATGCCGGTGCGGTGCTGATAGTCCCGAATTGCTTCTAGCAGCCGCAATACTCCCATCCCTACTGTGTCAACCGTATATTCCGGCGAGTCAAAACTGACTCGAACGTGAGATTGAGCGCCTAAGTTATAAATTTCTACCGGCTGAACTTCTTCCAATATCCGACGGAGAGTGGTGCCGTCCGTCAAGTCGCCGTAGTGTAGAAACAGGCGCGCACCCTCGCTGTGAGGATCGACATAGATGTGGTCAATTCGATCGGTATTGAAACTAGAACTGCGCCGGATAATGCCGTGAACTTCATATCCTTTCTCTAACAGTAATTCGCTCAAGTAGGAGCCGTCTTGACCTGTAATACCTGTTATTAGCGCTCGCTTACGTTGCGTCATCTGATTTTCCTTTGACAGGCTGTGTTAATTCACAATAATTTTTTTGGCAGAGGCTGTTGCTGATACTTTTAATCCAGACAATCTCGGACAACCTGAGAGAATCCGAATATAGCACACTCATCAGACAGGTCCCAGAGCATGGTGGTATCCCACAAAGCTTTAAGGAAAATCCCTAAAGCGCTACTCAAACTGGGTGTTTTCTAACCACAGTTGGGGCAGTGAAAAATTTTAGAGCCACCTAACTTTTATGGCTCTCACCGTATTTTGCACAAATTTTGGAGGTGTATTCTTCACTGGTTTTGACCAACCTCGAACCGCAAGGATTACAGAGATGCTCTCAAGCGAAAGCTTGAGAGAAGTGAGAGAAAGTCCAAGTCATCATTACTGATGGTTTTATGCAGGCTACTTCAGTCTACACCAATTGTCATGAGTATTACCTACAAGTCTAGGAAAATATCATCCTAGCAATTGCTCCCTGCCTGCCGTATCCTCAAGCTGCTTTATAAAACTTACTCAAACTTTACTTTAGTTACCTAAAGCCAGTTGAAGTTTACTTCCTACGCTGTTGGGTAGTCGGCTATCCCAAGATAAGTAGGCTATCCCCCTTAAGCCAAAGGTTATAGAGTTAAGTTTAACACCTAAACCTACAGTAGTCTATCTAGAAGAACTGAGTCTTTCTAGATGAAGAAGAGGTAGGTTTATTTAAGTATTTGCCCCTTTAGTTAAGCTCACAATTCTGCGATCGGCATCCAGGAACTGTTTAGTTTTGACAAAGAGTTTGTCGCTGATTGTCAGTAGTCAGCATCAGTGGTCAGTAACAAATAAAACTAACTACCGATTGCTGACTGCGGACAAAAATTAGTATGCGCCGTTATTTTTGGGAAAAATCACAACTCCAATTGTTTTGAAAACAATCCACATATCCATCCAAAGGTTTTTGTCATTTGCGTAATAGAGGTCGATTTGGACTCGGCGGGGATAGGGAATGTCGTTGCGACCGGACACTTGCCACAAGCCTGTAATTCCAGGTCTTATGGTGAGAATTTTGTTGATGTGATTGCCGTATCTCGGCAGTTCTTCTTCAACTAAAGGTCTCGGTCCGACGACGCTCATATCTCCTTTTAAAACATTCCAAAACTGGGGAAACTCGTCTAAACTGGTCATTCGTAAAAATCTTCCAATCCAGGTAATTCGAGGGTCTTGTTTCAGCTTGAAATTGTCCTCAAACTCTTGACGCAAATGCGGAGAATTTTCCATGATTTCCAGCAATATATCGTCCGCATTTTCCACCATCGTTCTGAATTTCAGGCAATAAAACCTTTTACGGTTTTTGCCTACTCGTTCCTGTACGTAAAAAATAGGGCCGGGCGAGCTTAAGGCGATTAAGAAAGCCAAAAGCAGGTAAACCGGAGCAAACAGGATCAGAACCGATAAGGAAAACAGGATGTCAAATAACCGCTTGAAAAGTTCTCCGTCGAGGCTCTGTAGAGAACGACTTATGCGTCTATCTCCTTGCAGGACAGACCCAAAACCGCGTCTTGCGATCGCTCGAATTACCTTGCCGGAGATTAGTTGGCTGTCGGCAGTCATCTTACTCCTTCACTTCACACCACACACAGTCCTGATCATAAAGCCTCAAGACGCTTTGTTCTCTCAATTATGTTGCCAATACTCAATTTTCTGCCTTCAGAAGGCTTCAAAAGGCAGAAGGAAGTAGGAAGAGGGCTTCTCAACGCACCAGGAAGAAGGCACAAGGCACTGATGCAGAGGTCTTCGGAAGGCACTTATACAAAGGCAGAGGGAAGATTGTCCGGCTATCGGGTTCTGGCACCCTCAAGCCCCAGACTCGGTAAAATCACGGGATTGAAATTCCTGATAGCAGCTTTCCACAAAAGCTAGATAGCGCTGCCCAAAGACATCGGGGGCAAACTGTTCAGCGCGCAACCGGCTGATTTCTGGCTCAAATTTGCCTTGCAATTGCTCAAATTCCTCGACAGCTTCGACTAATGCTGCTGCGGTTTGGGAGGAAAAAAATAAACCAGTCCCAGTCTCTGGGTGTTGGCGAATGTCGAGCACTGTCTCCAAAGCGCCCCCTGCTGCATAGGAAATTACCGGTGTTCCGCAAGCTTGAGCCTCTACCAAAGCTATGCCAAAATCTTCGCAAGCTGCATAGACAAAGGCTTTCGCCTCTGCCATGTACTTGGAAACTATGGAGGCGGGCTGCCAGCCGAGCACTTGCACGTTGGGTTTGGCGAGAAGCCGAATCATTTCTAATTCTGGCCCGGTGCCGATGACAATGAGAGTATGCCCGAGTTGATTGAATGCTTGGACGATCGCACTTACGTTTTTGTAACTTACCAACCGACAAACTGTGACGTAAAAGTCTTGTTTTTGCCGCATCAAGGAAAATCGCTCGATATTTACCGGTGGATAAATCACCTGGGCCCGCCGTCGGTAGCACCGCCAAATTCGGCGCGCAGTGTGTTGAGAGTTAGCGATGAAATAATCAACGCGATTGGCGGAAATTACGTCCCACTGCCGCAGTCGATGCAACAAATATCGCGTCAGCAGACCCTGGATGCCCCGTCCGGCTTTGCTGCTACGCAAATAGTCAAAAGTTAAGTCCCAAGCGTAGCGCATGGGCGTGTGGCAGTAGCAGACGTGCATTTGCTGGGGACTGCTGAGGATGCCTTTGGCGACGGCATGGGATGAGGAGAGGATGATGTCGTATTCTCGCAGATCTAGTTGTTCGATCGCGATCGGCAGAAATGGCAAATATTTTTGCACGCCGCTGCGGGCCTTGGGAAAGTGCTGCAAAAATGTTGTGCCAATCTGTCGCCCGAAAAGATAGCTTTCGGGATTGGTTGATTCAAAGTCGATGAGGGCATAGACATCTGCCTCGTCTACGTGTTTGAGGATTTCCTGTACTACGAGTTCTGAACCGCCAGTAGCTAAGGGCGTCAACCATTCGTGAACTAGGGCGTATTTGAGTTTTTTCACTTGTATTTGTAGCCGATCGAACGATGTGTTAGCGCCAGTTCTGTCAATATTAATCTTACTGAGGGATCACTTACGCAATATCCAGGCATCAACCGGGTTTCTACCTACACATCTAGCCCTCAAACCAAGGATTTTCGGAATAAACGGGCTTTTTGTGAAATCAGCCACAGCAAAACTGCACTCTCCGGCAGTGATTTCCCAGATTGTTGACAATAAATACTATTAGGCTCAATACTAAAGGTGATTTGCGATCGGCTAAATCTTCGGAACGGGCGATCGGCTCAATGTGGTGTGAGGAAAAAATGTCCAAATTTTTGTGGAAGGGACTTTTAGTTAGTCCCGCTGTATTGGCAGCAAGTTTAGTCGTATCTTCGAGTGCCCTAGCAGCAGAGCACCCTGTAGAAATTGCCGCGACAGCTCAAGCTCATCAATTGCAATTAGCAGATGTTGCAACCGAGGTGGAAAACTCTGAGACGGCAGCGGTGACAGCCGAACCTGTGTCAGTAGCCAGCAACTTGAATGTTGAGACTATTGAGAAAGAAAGTGCGAACCTCTACGAGGGCTTTCCTTCGGATCGCTTCGCTAACGCTAAGGAGCCGATTGCCCCAGTTGCGGAACAGGCAAAAGCACCGTCCAACGCAGTTGCAGCAGATTTAAGCGAAACCAAACCCGCAGTCGCGCCCGCAAACTTAAGTGTTGAACAACCTGTCGCGGAGCAAATCCCCGCAGTCGCGCCCGCAAACTTAAGCGAAACGCAACCCGCCGTTGCACCGACTAATTTAAGCGCGGAAAAATCCCCCGCACAACCCGAGGCGATTGCCCAATCGACTAATCCAAGCGCCCAACCTCAAGCACAGTCAAATGTTTTAGAACAAATCAACGAATACAGCACAGAAGGCAGTAGCAGCGAAAATGCGGCCGGCCAAGTAACATCTGTTTCGCAACTTTCCGACGTTCGGCCCACAGATTGGGCGTTCCAAGCTTTGCAGTCTCTAGTAGAGCGCTACGGGTGCATAGCTGGCTATCCTGACGGCACTTTTCGCGGCAACCGGGCGATGACTCGGTACGAGTTTGCAGCGGGTCTAAATGCGTGTTTGGATAAAGTTAGCGAGCTGATTCAAGGCGGTTCGAGAAATCTGGCGACGCGAGAAGATTTGGCTTCTGTGCAAAGGTTGCAAGAAGAATTTGCGGCGGAATTGGCAACTTTGCGCGGCCGCGTCGATGTTTTGGAAGCGCGCGCCTCTGAATTAGAAGCAAATCAGTTTTCAACTACGACTAAACTCAACGGCGAAGTGATATTTGGTTTGGCGGGTATCGCCAGGGGAGAGGATGCTGAAGGTAACGATGCCGATAAAGCGACGGCTTTTGGCAGCAGGGTTCGGATAAATTTCGACACGAGTTTTTCAGGCAGAGACTTGCTTAGAACTCGATTGCAAGTTTTAAATTTGGGTTCTTTTTCTACTAATAATACGAAAACTGCTGAAGGGGAGTTGCGATTTAATGCGGGGCCTTTTGGCGAGGCTAGAAATACTGTAGGTTTAGATGCGCTGCTTTACCAATTCCCTCTAGGCAAAAGCACTACTGTAATTCTCGACGCTAATGCCGGCTCGGCTGACGATTTTACCAATACTGTCAACCCTTACTTTGACGGAGACGGCAGCTACGGCGCTCTTTCTAACTTCGGTACTCGCAACCCGATATACTATTTGACTGGTGGTTCTGGCATCGGTCTGCGGCATCAGTTTGGGGAAAAACTCGAGCTGAGTTTGGGATATTTGGCCGGCAATGCTGCGAACCCGACGCGGGGTAACGGTTTGTTCAACGGTGCTTACGGCGGTTTGGCTCAGTTGACTTTCAAACCGAACGAGAACATGGCTTTAGGTTTAACTTACGTTAATTCCTACAACTTTGTTACCGGTACCGGCAGCAATGCTTCTAATTTCCCGGTGCGTCTCGGTTCCTTCGGGCTCAACAGCGATAGCAATATCCCGGTTTCTAGCAATTCCTACGGCGCGCAAGCTTCGTGGCGGTTGAACCGGAGATTTGCAATTGGCGGTTGGGCGGGTTACACCAACCAGCGCATTTTATCCAACTTGGCTACTCCTACAGGTTCTGTTGAGCGGGGGGATCAAAAAATCTGGAACTGGGCAGTTACTTTGGCTTTTCCCGATTTGTTGAAAGAAGGAAATGTGGCCGGGATTCTGGTAGGTATGGAGCCGCGGGTAACGAGTTCTACTAATCGGACTTTGCCGGAAGATAAGGATACTTCGCTGCACGTTGAAGGTTTCTATCAGTTTAAGTTGAGCGACAATATTTCTATCACTCCTGGTTTGATTTGGCTGACTGCTCCTGACCACAATAAGAATAATTCTGATTTGGTGATTGGGGTTGTCAGAACGACGTTTACTTTCTAGGATCAGCCCTTGGGGATTTTAGATTTTAGATTTTAGATTTTAGTCCTGGACGCATAAATACCAAAGAAACCGGGTTTTCACCAGTTTTAAAGGTCGGGATACAGTATTTTCGCCATAAAAACCCGGTTTCTCACCACCCGTGCGTAAGTCCTAGATTTTAGATTAAAATCCCAAATCTCAAATCTCAAATCTCAAATCTCAAATTGTCCGAGCTTGGGTTTAATATCAAATCCGTTAGCATCGGAATAGTAAATTCGAGTTGACTGTTCACGGCGTTGACTGTTCACGGCGTCAACAGTCAACAGTCAACAGTCAACATCATTCCGGTGTTACCGGAAATGATATAATGTTTCAACAAAAACGACCAGCTTTTGCTAAAGCTGGTCTGCACAAATAGTTAAATCCGTTGTGTTCCCACAGTGTTTTTCTCACAGTGAGGAAACCCAAGTTGCACGTTTCTTTGCAAAGGGTTCTCAAACAAATATCATCTCTCTTAAGTGGTATTATAACAACAAAATTTAATTTTATGTAATAATACGTTACATTACAGACAGATTTTTATTTTGAGGCCGATCACCCTTTGGGTCACTTTGTATAATTAAGCCTGGTTCAAAAACCCGGTTCCTGCGTAGGTTTATCGGTTGCAAACCGTTTATTTTGGGTAAAAACGAGGTTGAGATTGCCGATCGACCATTCTCCTCACTTTATATAAATTATGCCGGAGCTTGCTGCGGTCTACCCCAGACAATCCGCTCCTGCTTGTATACAACCATACCCGGTTTAGCACCTTTCGGCTTGTATACATATTTCGGTTCTGTATAAACCACGGGGACTTGTTCGCTGTGGCGGGCGCGACTGTAGTAAGCAGTCATGTCAGCGGCAAATTGCAAATCGGTTTCTTCAGCCACAGTACCGGGTTTGAGACGCAGCAAAGCGTGGCTTCCGGGAATCTCTAGGGTGTGGAACCACAAGTCGTAGTCGTTGGCGGTGCGAAAAGTGAGTTGGTCGTTTTGGCGATTGTTGCGCCCGATTAATAATTCAAAGCCGCTGGGGGTTTGGTAGCGGTGAAATTCGATCGCAGCATTTTTGTCGGTACTGCGGTAATCTGGTACGTCTAGATATTTTTGTTGGATCAGTTCTTCGCGGATTTCGGCGAGGGTTTGCAAATCTTGGGTGTTGCGGTAGGTTTCCAATACCGAAAGTGCGACTTCAACTTGTTCTAAATAGTCGATTTCTTCCTGTACGGCGGCTAACAAAGGTTCTACTGCTATGCGTGCTCTTTTAAGTTTTTGGTGTTTTTTGTAGAGGGCTTGAGCGTTTTGAACGGCGTTTTTTTCCGGGTTTAGGGAAATGATAACTGGTTTTTCGGTTTCAAAGTCTGGGAGAGAAATTGATTTCATTCCCGGTTCCCAATGCTGCAAATTTGCCATCAACAAGTCGGCTTGGGATTTGTGGGTGTCGGCGTCTGCGGATTGCTGTAAACGTTCTTTAAATGTATTGGCTTTGAGGCGCAGTTTTGCCAGGACGTTGTTGAGTTTTTGGGTAAGCTGATGCCGCAGTTGGGCGAATACTTCTTGATTGATTTCGCCTGTGTAGTAGCTGTTAAGTAATTCTTGAACCGAAGAGATGGAAGAATCAGAGGGCGGGCACGGGGGCACCGCCCCTACATTGTGATTTTCTGGTGTCGGCCAATCGATGACGGTGTAGCCTTCGCGGGTAAAAATCGGGTGAAATTTGGAGTTTTCTAGGCATTGCAGCCAGTATAGCCAGCGCTGGAATAGTTGCTGCCAGTCGTCGGGATTGAGGCTGTCGGTGGATTGTTCGGGGTCTAAAGAAGCCGATCGAATCATTGACAAAACTAAGGCTTTACTCATCCCTCGGTAATTCTTCAACAGATTGCCCTTTAATTGTCCAGGAACCAGGCTAATTCGTGATTGCCAGCGGTTTTGAGATTCACTCAGACTAGGCACTGCATCGGTCAAAGACGGGGGCATTTCGTAGGGTTGCCCGGTTTGGATGGGACGGACGGTGGACTGTTTGGCGCTGACTTGGTGGGCGCAGGTGACAACGAGGTTGTCTTGGGCGGTGAGGATGACGTTGCTGTACTTGCCCATGATTTCGGCGTAGAGGTGCCAGAGGGCGGGTTCTCCGGGGCGTTTGGCGAATTGCAAGTCGATGACTCTTTCCCAGGATGAAACAGGGGCGATGGAAACTAGGGCTAAACCGCTGAGTTGGTGCCGCAGTTGTTCGCTGAAGGTGAAGGTGTCGGGAATGCGGGGCGGGGGGTCGCCGACGCAAATGCGGGCGGCGACAGGATGCCAGGAAAGGTCAATCCAGCCACGTCCTTTCATTGTGCGGAGGGCTAGGGACACGGTGAATCGATCGCGCTGGTAGACTTGTTCTAAGCGCGCTGGCAGCCATTGGGCTCGCAGTTCGCTGCAAGCTGCGGTTAAAGTTGTAAAGTCTACGGGTTGCACTGTGGCCTCTTTGCGATCGAACTATCTATTTCTATGCTGACAGATTTAGGTCGCATTTTACTAACTATACCCTTTCTCAGTAACATGAGGTGCAGGCTTGATAAGCGGGCATAGGGCATAGGGCATAGGGCATAGGGCATAGGGCATAGGGCATAGGGCATAGGGCATAGGGCATACCTCACCAAGATTGAGAACTGCTGTATTTACAATTATTGTTTACTCTTGCTTCGCGTCCTTCGCTATGAAAGCGCTTCCATAATTCCGTTAACAAATAATATCAATTACGGTTGCATTGGAATGATTAAACCGCAGAGAACGCAGAGAACGCAGAGTCAGAGAACAGAGAGATGAATACAGGACGATGAAGGGCGGATTTGATATAACAAATAACTAATAAACATCTCCTAAAAAGCAGGTTTTGAACAGGCAGGATGCCTGTTCCACAATAATTATGGGAGATGTCTAATAATATCAATTCCGGCTGGATCGAAATGATATCAAATCAGTCATTAGTCAACAGTCAACAGTCAACAGTCCTCAGTCAACAGTCCTCAGTCAACAGTCAACAGTCAACAGTCAACAAGCATAAGGAGTGCAACCAGAATCGATATAACAACTAACTAATAACTTCCCGAATCAATTCTAAATGTTTGTACAAAGGTGCGATCGTATTGGCGGCGATCACCCCGCTAGCAGCAACAGCGGGCAAACCAATTCCCGGAAATGTCGAATCTCCGCAGCAAAACAGCCCCGCTAAAGGTGTTTTCGGCCCGGGAAACAAGCCGCTACCCGCCCGAATTCCGGGCCCGTAGGAACCGCGATGGCGGCGCAAAAACCGTTCGTGGGTTAGGGGTGTCCCAACTAAGGTGACTTCGCAGCGCGATCGAATATTGGGGATAATTCTCTCTAAGGCTTCCCACATTACCTCGGCGCGCGCTTGTTTTTGCAGCTTGTACTCTTCGCTGGTGCGATCGAGCTTTTGCCACAAATCATAAGGCTCGTTTCCGGGGGTATATGCGTGAATGACGTGCTTTCCCGGAGGCGCGAGGTGGGGGTCGAGGAGGGAGGGAATCGAGACTAGAACGACGTTCTGAGGGGCCGAAACGCCCTTTTCCCAGTCTTTGACGAAGATGTAGTGACAAGCCAAGTCCGATCGCACTCCGGCAGCATCAATTCCCAGATGCAGGTGCATGAAGCTGTCGCATTCGGGCGTCGCCTGCCGCTGTTGCCGAAACCTTTGGGGGACAGAGGTTTCAGGCAACAGTTTCAGGGTATCCCAAACGGAAGCGTTGGAGACGACGGCTTTGTGCGATCGAATAATTTTGCCCGATCGCAGCCGCACGCCCGCAGCCCGGTTGTTTTCCACCAAAACTTCTGCAACGTGGGAATTTAGCAGCAACCGCCCTCCGTGGCGCTCTAAACCGCGTACCAGGGCATTTACCAAAGCCGCACTACCGCCGATCGGATAGTCCAAAACTGCATTGGGGCGATACCAGTCGGCGAACATGAATGCGACTTCGGCTGCGATCGTTCCGTCGGCGGGAAGTCCAGACAGCAGGAAACACAACAAATTCAGCCAATTTCGGACAAACGGATCTTTGACATTTTTGTCCATAATTTTGCTGAAAGGGCCTGCAAGTGCGATCGCGTCGCCAGCACTTTGCAGGAAAGCCGGCGCAAATTGGCCGAGGGTAAAAACAGCGCCCAAATCGAAGCGCAAAGCCAGGGAGGGCAAGGCTATGGCAGCTTTGGCGTAGGGCTCCATGATGCGCTGGAGTTGCTGCCATTCGGCGACTGCTGCCGCGCCGCGCAGTTGTGCGAGCACTTCGCCAAATTGACTCGCACCAACGGATGTGTCGAAGTCGCCTTCTGGCAAACAGCAACCCCAGGTATCGTAGGTGATGCAGGGGAGTTTTTCGCCGATCGCATCCAAAACTTGCCGCAGCGGATTCGCAGACGGGCTGTAGGATAATCCTGAGTACAGGGAGGGCCCGGACTCGAAGCTAAATCCGTCGCGTTCAAAACCGTGTGCGGCCCCGCCCGCGATCGAATGGCTTTCGCAAACCACAACCTCAAAGCCATAGCGGGCAAGCATTGCAGCGCAAGTCAAGCCGCCTATCCCGCTGCCGATGACGATGATTTCTGTGTCTGTGGGGGCGATCGCAACCATGTTTTTCTCCGCTACATCAGCTAATATTATCAATGTCTTGCAGCTTTAGGGCTTACGCATTTAACTGTAGGCTCGATCCCCCCTAGCCCCCCTTAATAAGGGGGGGACAAGAAGCAGTCAAAGTCTTTGTTAACAATGGCGGGTTCAGAAGCATTCAAAGTCAACCCCTACTCCCCTTCTTAAGGGGGATTTAGGGGGATCTCGACTCAGCTACCACCCTTAAAATACAAATCTGTATATTATTAAATGGAAAATATATCTATTCTAGAACAAGCCGCTAAATCTAATTCTAAACCATCTTCCAACGCCGTAGTTGCCGCCCTCCTAGAAGCTGAAAAAAGCGCGAAAAAAACCAAAATTCGCTATTCTTTCGAGCAATTAATGGGCAACTGGCAACTCTGCTTTATCACCGGCACCAAAAAGACTCGACAAAAAGCGGGAATTGTGTTGGGTGCGGGACGTTATATCCCTCAGTGGATTGCGAAAATTCAAATTGCTTATTCGGCCGAACCTGTTGCTGGTGGGGAAGCGCATAGCGAAATCGGCAGGGTGGAGAATTCGGTGCAAGTTGGGGCGATCGTACTGACTCTTTCCGGGCCAACTAAGTTTTTAGTTAATAAAAATATTTTAGCTTTTGATTTTACGAGAATTACGGTGAAATTGTTGGGTAAAACTGTGTATCAAGGATTTATTCGCGGTGGAGAAGCGCGGGAGGCGGATTTTTTTAGTTTGAGTGTGGGGAAGCAGGCATTTTTTGCATATTTTCTGGTAGAAGATGGGATAATTGCGGCTAGGGGAAGGGGCGGTGGCTTGGCTTTGTGGGGGAGAGTTTAGAGGAATTAAGGAGGCGATCGAGTAATTGTTTTTGATAGCAGTCAGGTATTGGCGAATTCCCAGGGGATTGTTGACCCGAAATACAGTCGAGACTGTCTGCATATGAACCCAGAAGGCTATGTGGCGCTCAATAAGGAAATCGCTGGTATCTTGATGCCGTAGGATAACGCTACTTGACATATATCAAAGTAGTAGACTATATTAGATATGGATGCAGCAGACATCCTCTAAGGATGACATCCCGTTACCCACTAGGGTCGAGGAAATTCCGGTAAAGACGTTCTGAATACCAAAACTGATTTTTTGGCGAAGGCTCCTTAAGGAGCCTTTGTTATTTTATGGCTTCGGTAATTTCTTATTATTCAATAAGTTTTTGGCTATAACGAAGAAGCCGACTTTTTTCACTTTGCCTATGCCTTCGTATTTAGGGTAAGCACTTTGTACGTGTAATCTCAGCTTTTTAACTTCTTTGAATACTGCAAAAGCAACGTAATAATCAACCTCTCTACCATTTGAGTCCAAAATTTTAACGGTGGCAAATTTTCCATATCCAGCGTGACAAACTAACGTTTCTTTCTCGCCCAATGACTTAATAATACTCGGTAAGTGCTTTGAGAGTTGATATCTCTCAAAATTAAATAGTCTAGACTCTTTCGGCGCACTGTACATCAATAACTGTGATTCTTCGCTAGAAACATCATCTGAATCTTTAGTGAAGCAATGTAAGCCATAACTTACTATAAACTTGTATGCAATCGGCTTTTGAGCGTCTGTTTGGTCTAGATACTCAACCCACTGAGCATTAAGATGTGATAGGTCGTATATCTCATCATTTAGTATGAAGTTTTTCCAGGATGTAACTTCTTTTACGGTATTGAACTTCATACTTACCAGAACATATTAACTAAGCTTCGGCTCATGTGTTTAAGACGAAGTGTTTGTCGGACTTGATTAAGGAGAGGCGACCCGGACAGTTTATAAGACCCAGTACCTTTAGTCATGGAATGGAGACAAATGAGGTAATCTAAAAGGATAAAAGACACTATACCCCAAATCATAGATACTGGAAAAGCCTAAATTTTTTTTGATATTTTTGACACGAAACAAAATATGTGGTATCATTAAGGGTTAATAAAAGTTAAAATACCTCTATGACTGATCCAGGATGGATAGGTGGTTTTCCGGGAAATTGGACATATCAAGGTGATGCCAAACTCTTAGTAAAAAATACTGTTCAACTGATAACGATTAGCTTGCGTCTCATATTCATAGAAGAAGTTGAGATAGATGTCAAGCTAATTTGGAAAAGTATTACTGACGACGATCGTTTGCAAATAGCTAGGCAAATGCACGATGAACGACAGCAAATTCTTGTTATTAAAGGTAGCATATTACTAATTGGTTATTCTATGCCACCTTTTAATACTAATGATGGGATAACAAACTTTAATGTAGTCAAATTTATAACTTATTGGGGATTAAATCAAAATTTTCATCTTGCAGAAAAGTCTGACTATTTTTTTCAATTGAGAGCTTACTTAAATGATGAATTTTCATCATTTGACGATTCTTTTATTACAGAGTTTGAAAATACGCCCGGACAACGAAATATAGATGCTGATACCATAGCAGATAAGCGAAGTTTTTATTGTGCGTTAAACTCAGGTTATCAAGTCAAGTGCGGGAAGAAGTATGTTACTCATAAAGACCACGATATCTTCTACACAAAAAATATAGATACTCTATACAAGCTTAGTTTTATAGATATTATAATCCCCTTAAAAAATCAGGGTATAAATAATTTGATTATCCATGAAGCTCAAGAAATTGAAGTTTCTTCGGCTAAACACTTAGAAAATGTTCTTAATGATGTTTGTGCTTTTCTCAGCATTCTATGCGACCGTGAAATATTGCCAATCTATTATGATTATTCAATGTCTTCTCAAAATAAATACATTTCCGGTCGAATAATTCCTATTTGGGAGAGAAGAAGAATCCCAAAAATTAGCAAATCTTGGCCTACTGAAGGGATTAATTTTCTAGGGAATGTCACTTCCTTCCTAGAATGTTGTCCTTTAAGTAAGCAACTTAGGAGGGGAATAGGACATTTAAAAATAACAGTTTACGAATCAACTGTCGAATTAAAACTTATGGCAGCATGTTCTGCAATCGAACACTTTTATTCCTACTGGTTTTGGGAAATGGACGGACTTTCAAAGCTAATAGATGGATGTTCACAAAAAAATCAACTTCTATCTGACCATAAAAAGCTTGGTAAGCTTCTTGACAAGCTTCAACCTTCCAGTGAGAGCAGGACACCAGCCCTTCCAACAGTCATCCGATTCTTCGTGAATGACTTAAGTATTGACTGGAAAAAATATATGGAAACTGAAGGTAGTCCTCTGTTTATCAAAGTTAGAAATGACCTTTTGCACGGAAGCTTTATCTCAGATGATACAGTAATTTTTAAAGCTGAAGAGATAGCTCAAAAGTTGGGAGCAGAAATTTTATTTGCAATTATGAAGATGATTTCTAAAGCAGATGATTCTCAATCGTATGAGATTTTGCCTGTCCGTCCACTAGAAAAAGATTTTTATAAATTTTCAGATGGCTGGCTTGAAATTAAAGAGATATTAGATGAGTTACATAGTGAGGAAAAGTCTAAACGATTTTGGAATCGCAACTAAATATCCCAGCTATATCAGTGCATTTACTCTACAAACTTCAAGTATTATAATGTAGTGACGATATTGTTAAGCTTATTGATGCAATATTATCAGTTCAATAGTCCGGACAGTTTTCAATCACTAACGGCAGAATGCGGGTTTGGGCCTTCTCAGAGACGTCAAATGCTAACGGTAGAATAAGGGTTTCAGCCTCGGCCTCAAAAACTGTCCGGAGTATTGATCAGTATGAAAAGTAGAAAAGTAGAAAAATTATCTGCACAGTGGCAGTTCAATCGGAAAGATATTGTAAGAAAAATTAAGTTTACGTAAATTCGTCGGAAAATATGCCAAGAATGATTGCATTAACTATTTCTAGGGTGGGGATGTATGGCAGTATCGCATCAACCAATTTGGACCCTATCACCAGAAGATGTATATCAATCCTTTGAAATCAGCGACAAGGGGTTATCTGATGAGGAAGCTTTCGATCGACTCGTAAAATTTGGCACGAATGAGTTGCCAGAACCCACACATCGACCTCTGTGGCTAAGATTTACCGATCAGTTAAGGCACTTTATGGCCCTGCTGCTATGGGTGGCAGGGATTTTGGCATTCATTTCGGGAACCCCTCAATTAGGTTGGGCAATCTGGGCGGTGATCGGGATTAATGCAGTATTCAGTTTTTGGCAAGAGTTTCAAGCAGAGCAGGCATTAGCGGCTTTAAAAAACGTGTTGCCGATGCAGGTGAAAGTGTATCGGAATGGGGAACTAAAGCAGATTCCGGCAAAGGAACTGGTGCGCGGAGATGTGATGCAGTTGGAAGAGGGCGATCGCATCTCTGCAGATGCTCGGTTAGTTACTGCCGAAAGCCTGTATTTGGATATTTCTGTAATGACTGGCGAATCGCTTCCTGTTGCCCGTAACGCTCATCCGGTGCGGGTGCGCGAAGCTGCATCAATCCGGGCTGGCAAAACGATACCAGCGGGCGAACATCCCTTACAAGAAAAGGTCAATCTGGCGGAAATCCCAAATTTGCTGCTGGCAGGCTCGACGGTTTCGTCAGGAAGGGGCGTTGCTGTGGTGTATGCCACGGGAGCACAAACCGAGTTTGGTCACGTCGCCCATCTCACCGCCGTTGTGAAACGGGAACCCAGCACGTTGGAAGTGCAGGTTGCTGATATTGTTCGGATCATCACTGCGATCGCCCTCGGTATGGGAGTTCTGGTATTTCTGCTGACATACCTGCTGGTGGGGATGGAGCTCAAAGAGAGCTTTATTTTTGGGATCGGGATCATTGTGGCGCTGGTGCCAGAGGGCTTACTGCCGACGGTTACTTTGTCATTGGCGATCGGGGTGCGGCGAATGGTGCGCCGTAATGCTTTGGTGCGTCGTCTTTCGGCTGTGGAAACCCTGAGCGCTACAACGGTGATCTGCACCGACAAAACCGGAACGTTGACTAAAAACGAAATGACGGTGCATTATCTCTGGCTTCCCTGGGAATCTTCGGAGAACAGCCCAAATCCTGCCAGCCAAGAGTCGGCTGTCTTACCACCTCTTAACGGCAAGCAGAAATCCCATCCATCGATGACGGCGACTCTGATTGAAGTGACGGGCGCTGGATACGATCCTACGGCTGGTGAGGTTCAGATTCCCGCGAATTTTGCAGCATCCTGGAAAGTCAATTTGCTGCTTACGGGGGCGGCACTTTGCTCGAATGCACGGCTGATTCACCTGACAGCGCCTAGCCGTTGGCAAGAAATTGGCGATCCAACAGAAGCGGCTCTGCTGGTGGCTGCTGCCAAAGCCGGATTGAATCTGGAAACTTTGCAAAAACAGCTTCCCCGCTTGCGGGAGGTGCCTTTTGATTCTCGTCGCCGGATGATGACGGTGGTGTTGGACTGGCGATCGTCCGCGCTATGGAATAGCGATCTGCCGAACCTGGCTTTTACCAAGGGGGCACCGCTGGAAGTGTTGCGACACTGCACATCTATCTTGCGGAATGGAACTCTCTCCGAACTCACTCAATCCGACTCGAAGGAAATAGTTGCGGCTAACGATGATTTAGCTCAGCAGGGCTTTCGGGTTTTGGGGGTGGCGGCTCGCCGTGGGGGGAGTGAAATGTTGGATTTGCGATCGCAAGATTTAGAGCAAAACTTGATTTTTATTGGTCTGGTGGCGATGTTTGACCCGCCCCGTCCAGAGGTAAGAGAGGCTCTTGCTCAGTGCCATCAGGCAGGAATTAAGGTGACGATGGTGACGGGTGACTATGGACTGACTGCTGAGGCGATCGCCCGCAAAATTGGATTAGTGACCGATTCTGTACGGGTGGTAACGGGTGAAGGCATGGGGCATCTGTCGGATGCTCAATTGCAACAAATGCTGAAATATCGATCGGGGCTAGTGTTTGCTCGGATGTCTCCTGAGCATAAGCTGCGACTGGTGGAAGCGTATAAAACGATCGGGGATGTAGTTGCGGTGACGGGGGATGGAGTCAATGATGCTCCAGCATTAAGGGCTGCCCATATTGGCATCGCGATGGGGATGAATGGCACCGATGTGGCACGAGAAGCCGCCGATATTGTCCTTACCGACGACAACTTTGCGACGATCGTTGTCGCGATTGAGGAGGGGCGAGCCGTGCATCAAAACATCCGCAAATTTATGACCTACATCCTGGCATCAAACCTGCCGGAATTAGTACCATTTCTGTTCATGGTGGCGTTGAAGATTCCTCCTGCACTGGTGATCATGCAGATTCTTGCTATTGATTTAGGAACTGATATAGTGCCTGCATTGGCATTGGGTGCAGAACGGGCAGAAGCCGGAACCATGCAGCAGCCCCCCCGGAAAAAATCGCAACCGCTTCTCGATCGGTCTCTGCTGTTGCGCGCCTATGGCTTCTTGGGATTGCTGGAAGCTGCCCTAGCGATGGCAGCATTTTTTGTGGTGTGGTGGAGTTACGGTTATGACTTGGCAGAATTACAAGCAGCAACGCCAAGCATTCTGTCTCATTCAGCAGATGCCGCTACGATCGCCATCTATACTCAAGCCATTACTATGACTCTGGCATCGGTTGTGGCTTGTCAAACGGGCAATGTCTTTGCTTGCCGATCGGAACGTGGATCAATTCTGCGGCTGGGATTCTTTTCTAATCCACAAATCTGGCTCGGAATTGCCATTGAATGGATTTTAGTGGTGATCGTGATCAATAACGAATTGTTGAGTCGCATCTTTTCGACAGCACCTTTAGCACCCTGGCAATGGCTGCTATTGCTGGTGTGTCCACCGATCGTTTTAGGAGCAGAAGAACTACGAAAAGTCGTGTTTCCTGGGAAATTGACTCCGAAGCAGAGCCAGAAAGGTAATTAGGTTGAATTTTGTGAACACTTGCTACTCCTAATTGCTGACGATCGCATTTACGGATACAGATACATCTGAAAATGCGATCGGGTCTACTGTTCTGCCTGTTAGTAACTACCGCGCATCCCCAATTAAAATAAACGGCGACCAATAAAACGGATGGCGAGTAATTTGACTCAACTTAGCTTGTCGCAATGCTTCATTTTTACTCATCCCTTTAGGCTCTCCTGACTTTATGGTGTATAATGTAACCAACAATACATTTATTCTCATGGACTTTTATTTGGATTATATATTAGACTTGCCTGGAGTGAAGGTTGAAAGTTGTACTCAAATTGATGGAAAAATTTTATTAGGACTGAGAATTGTAGGAGAAAGTATGGTTTGTCATCACTGTCAAAATTATACCGAACAATTGCATCAGAATCGACCAATCTTAGTAAGAGATTTGCCATTGTTTGGTCGTCCTGTGTATTTAAAAGTCCCGCGACGGCAGTTTTACTGTCCTAATTGCCAACGATATCCCACAGAAAAAGTAGATTTTTTGGACATTAAAAGACGGCATACTCAACGATACGAACAAAATATTTATGAGCGTGTCAAACACAGGGTAAGCGCATCTAATTTGGTATCAAATGTAACAGACACCAAAAAGAGAGTGCCGTATTATAGCTGCCCGGTTTGTCCGAGAGATTCTATAATAACTCTCAAGCTCAGTAGAAAATAGGAATGAATACTCTATGACTAAAGGATTTTCACCCGTTGTTGCGAGCGCTAAATTAAAAACCATAAAAACCCAGCCTCAACCTATTTCCATGCCAGAACTAGAAGGGGGTTTGTTGAATTATTTTGATGATCTACCTGATCCAAGAGTTGACCGCACTCGCGCATCACTTACTTAAAGATATTCTAGTACAGATCGGCGTAAGTACACAGACTATATTTGTGGTAGAATAACATAGTTAGCTGAGACCCGTTTAGGTGGGTGATCGAGGA
>NZ_JAUBPT010000141.1:0-21019 GCF_036700905.1 Microcoleus sp. S13_C3
ACAGTTGACAGTTGACAGTTGACAGTTGACAGTTGACAGTTGACAGTTGACAGTTGACAGTTGACAGTTGACAGTTGTTTGTTAGAGTGGAGGTTCAAATTCAATGACAAAAGTTTGTTTTTTACCAGATAACGTGACAGTTGAAGCTGAACCAGGAGAGCTTTTGCTAGATGTAGCTAAACGTGCAGGGGTTTCTATTCCTACCGGCTGTCTCATGGGTTCTTGTCACGCTTGCGAAGTAGAAATTGATGGCGGAGATACGATTTGTGCTTGTATTTCCGGCATCCCTTACGGAAAAAAGCAAGTGACAATTAATCTGTATGTTGACCCGACTTGGTAATTTGTTAGTTGACGGTTGACGGTTGACGGTTGACGGTTGACTGACAACTGACAACTGACAACTGACAACTGACTAATTTTTTTGCCATTCTTTCTGTTTTTTTCGAGCCGATTGCAGCCATTTTTGAGCTTCTGGATAAACAGTTGTTCCCGGTTTTACAGATTCTAATTGATTGATAATTTCTTGCAAGTGGCCGAGGGCGTAAGCGGGATTTTGACGGGGAGAATTTACATTATTTTGCAAGGAAGCAAACAAGCTCTTAGCCTGGTTCAAAGCTTCCACTGACTCTCTCTCTGCTGTCAGTCGAATCTTTGTAGTGCCTAAATTATTTTGATATTCAGCTAATTTTGTTTGAGCGTCAAGATAGCCCGGATTATCAAATGTAATTTGGCTGAGTCTCTCAATGGCAGCTTGCCATAAATCTGCGATTTTTTGCCAAGTTTCTGCTGAATGAGGCGGTTTCTGGGATGCTACAGCGGCAGTTAATGCAAATTCTTTTGCTGCTTCGATTAAGTTGTCCGCACGCACCGATCCGGTGGCTACACCGCCCATTGCTTTAAAATCTCTCTCTGCAGCTTGGAGTTTCTGCTGAGCCGTTTCTCCCGCGAGGGTTTCGGCGGGAATTTGATTGAGTTGGTCGATCGCACTTTGCCAATTTACCGTTGCTTTTTGTCTATCCGCAGCGGTTTTGGCTTGCTGATACTCCTGTTTCGCCGCGTTGAGAGTTTTTTCGACTTGATTTAACTGAGTAAAAGCATTTTTTTGCTGGAAAATCTGAGCCTCCATCCGCCCAACATTTTTGCGGGCGGCTTGAAATTCATCGACTGTAAACCGCCAACGGCAGCCGAAAAAAGAGCAGTAGGTTTGTGGATAATAACCTAAAAACCAAACTGGCAAGGCGTCGAGGTGTTTTTGAGCCTCTTTTGCTTTAATTTCGCCCAAGTCAAAATCAGCGACAGCCGTGGCTTTATTCACCAGTTGATCGGATTGTTCCACAAGGGCGATCGCCTGCCGGTAATTGTGATCCATACTGATAAAACTCGGCAGCAATAATATCGGCATTGTTTTGGCCACGGGCCAGCGAATCATGGGAAAAGGTAGATTTAGCAGCCAAATTATCCCCGCAGCACTTCCCAGCAAACTCCCTGCAAAAATAATTTTACCGAACAATCCGGGCGGGCGGTTGGCTTTGACGGCAGCTTTGAGAGCTTGTTCGCTGAAGTTGGGAAATTCGTCTTTGAAGGTATCGCGGATTTCTTCTCTTGAGGCGAAAGTGCCGTTTTGCGATCGTAACTTCTCCAACCGCTTGATTACCATCCGTCGGTAGACATCACCCGCTAGACTATCAGCCGCCGCGCACTTGTCAACTTCGGCCCGCAAAATTTCAAAAGCTCGATCGGTAAGACGCGCCATAAAACTCACCTATTCCCTTTTAATTATTTTACAGGTTCCCGTGTAAATAATTGAGTCTGGGATGCAGAAACCGGGTTTTTTTACTAAAATACTGCATCCGAGCCTTTAAGTAAAGTAAAAAACCCGGTTTCTTTGGTATTTATGCGTAATACCATTTTTCTAAAGATGTGCTATGGATGAAGTCTTAGCCCCCCCTTAATAAGGGGGGGTTGGGGGGGTAATATCTAGCGCTACTTTATGAAATGGGTATAAGTCCAGATAATTGTTAAAATATATAAAGCCCACATCAAATAATCCGAATTAAGTTCATGCCGACTGCTTTAATCACCGGTGCTTCTGGCGGAATTGGTGCAGCCTTTGCCGCCGAATTAGCCAAACGCCAGCACAATCTAATCTTGGTAGCTCGTTCCGAAGACAAATTGCAACAGCTAGCAGCTCAACTGCAACAGAAATTCAATATTTTGGTGGAAATTATCGTTCAAGATTTGACCGCACCAGGAGCCACAAATGCTGTATTTGACGCGGTTGTTAAAAAAGGTTGGACGGTTGATTTGTTGGTGAACAATGCGGGTTTTGGCGATTACGGTGCTTTTGCCGATCGCCCGCTTGCGAAACAACTAACAATGGTGCAACTAAATATTGTAGCATTAGTTGAACTCTCGCACTTATTTTTGCAGGGAATGCGGCAGCGAAAATCAGGAAGTATCATCAATGTTGCCTCCATTGCAGCTTTTCAACCGATGCCGTACTTGTCAATGTATGCAGCTACTAAAGCCTTTGTTTTGAGTTTCAGCGAGGCACTTTGGGCGGAAAACAAAGATTTAGGAATTGGCGTTTTGTGCCTTTGTCCAGGGCCGACAGAATCGGACTTTTTCGCAGTAGCTGAATTCCCTCAATCAATGGCATCCAGCAGCGGGCAAAAACTCGTTCCCGCAGCGGAGGTAGTGCGAGATGCTTTGAAAGCTTTAGAGAAAAATGAGTCTAATGTTGTGACAGGGGGAATTCCCAATCAAATCATCGCCAATCTGCCTCGATTGATGCCGCGAGAACTTTTGGTGAAGTCGGTAGGAAAGCTGTTTCGGGCGGAAGAGGAATAATCGCGATCGTTGACAATATAAATAAACCTGCCCCCACCCAAGGACAAACATTCGATCGCCCCTAACCCAAATTTTCCCAAAAGGTCGCACATTCGGGCTACCAAAATCCCCGCCACCAAAATCCCCGACGCTACCCCACAAGTCCGCCGGGGGTTGAAACCCCCGTCTCATAGCTAAAGTCCTCTCAAGAGGACTGAAAAGCAAATTAAATCAACAATCAAGTATTTGTCACCATAATCGATTATTTGTCACCATTCTTCAGTCGGTTTCAACCGACTTTAGCTATGAGACAGGGGTTTCAACCCCTGGCGGACTCGCGGACAAACAAACGAGCCCCTGGACAAACAAACGACCCCCCGGACAAACAAACAACCCCCCGGACAAACCATCGGGCCGACGAATAAACGATAAATCCCCGTGGTGTTGCAAATATTGTCGCCCAAATGCGAGAACCCCTACAAAAAACTGGGCATCGCCAGCCCCAAACAGATGAGTTTCACTGATAATAAATGAATAGATAGAACTATCCCAAATCCCCAATCGCCATGAACTCAGAACGCCAACAAGCCTATCTCAACCTGATAAATCAACTGCTAACCTGTCCCAGCGGCGATGCAGCGGAGATATTGAACACTCACCCGGAATTGCTGGATGATGGCTTGGTGGCGGCAATGCTAGAAGAGGCAGATAATCTCAGAAAACAAGGTAAGTTAAACTATGCTTAATTGGTTGAGAAATATTATACGGCGACTGCCTAAGGTGGATGGCGACTTTTCAGCAGGATACAGACTATTTAAACAAGGACATCAGCAGCATAAACTCAGTCAATTTCCAGAAGCTTTGCAGTCTTGGGAACAGGCATTAGCTATCTATCGGGAAATCGGATATCGCCAAGGAGAAGCTTCTTCCCTCGGCAATTTGGGTACTGTTTACTATTCCCTAGGGCAATGCCACAAGGCGATCGAATTTCACGAACAGTCTTTAGTGATTTCACGGGAAATCGGATATCGCGATGGAGAAACTGCATCCCTCAACGGTTTGGGCTTAGCTTACAATTCCCTAGGGCAATATGACAAGGCGATCGAATTTCACGAACAGTCTTTAGTGATTTCACGGGAAATACGCGATCGCAAAGGAGAAGCTATTTCCCTGAACAATCTGGGCTTAGTTTACGATGGCGTAGCGCAATACCACAGGGCTATCGAAGTTTACGAACAGTCTTTAGTGGTTTCACGGAAAATTGGAAATCGCAAAGGAGAACCTGGCCCCCTCAAGGGTTTGGGCGATAATTACAGCTCCCTAGGGCAATACGATAAGGCTATCGAAGTTTACGAACAGTCTTTAGTGATTTCACGGGAAATACGCGATCGCCAAAAAGAAGCTGCATCCCTCGGTAGTTTGGGTACTGTTTACGGTTCCCTAGAGCAATACGACAAGGCGATCGAATTTCAAGAACAGTCTTTAGTGATTTCACGGGAAATCGGATATCGCGGTGGAGAAGCTGCATCCCTCCATAGTTTGGGCAATACTTACATATCCCTAGAGCAATACGACAAAGCGAGCGAATTTCACGAACAGTCTTTAATGATTTCACGGGAAATTGGAAATCGCGAGTCAGAATCAATTGTGCTCAGCAGCTTGGGACTTACTTTGCTAGTAACCAACCAACTTGCAGAAGCTGAAACAGCAGTTCGCGCCTCGATCACAATTCGAGAAACTCTGCGTTATGAGTTAGTAAATAACGACCATAAAACCTCAATATTTGAAACCCAAGTATCTGCCTATCACATGCTGCAAAAAATCCTAGTCGACCAATCTAAATTTGATGAAGCCTTAGAAATATCAGAAATGTCCCGCACCCGTCTCTTCGTCGAACTATTGCAACAAACCCTATTAACAAATGATGTCCCAGCAAATGACGAAACAAATAGATTATCAATTTCCAAAATCCAACAAATCGCCCGCTCCAGAAACTCCACAATAGTTGAATATTCGATTTTTGCTCCAGAAGACATCATGTACATCTACATCTGGGTAATCCAACCAAACGGCAACATCACCCATCGCGCCGCCAACCTCGAACTCCTCAACCAACAAAACCAAACCCTCAAACAAATTATCCTCAAAAGCCGCGTCTCCATCGGCACCGATGAAACCGACGACGAAGGCAACAAAATTCAGCTAGAATCCCAGTACAATCGAGACGAAACAGGCCGCTTTCCCCTATTGCAACTCCTCCATCAAATCCTGATCGAACCCATCATCGACTTACTCCCCACCGATGCCAATTCCCCGATCATTTTCATCTCCCACTACGACTTATTTTTAGTTCCTTTCGCCGCCTTGCAAGATAGCAACAACCGCTACCTAATCGAAAATCATACCATCCTCACCAGCCCATCCATCCAAGTATTAGAACTCACCCGCGAACATCAAAACCGAGTCCGAGGATTGAGACAAGCCGCCTTAATTGTCGGCGATCCAACCATCCACCTAAAATTCAAGTCAGAACCCTACAAACTCCGCCAAATCCCCAGGGCAAAAGAAGCAGGCGAAGCCATTGCCGCAACTTTAGGAACCGAAGCAATTAGCGGAGAAAATGCCACAAAAGTCGCCATTTTAGACAGAATGCTAAACACCCGCATCATCCATTTATCCGCCCACGGACTCCTCGATGATTTCCAAGGTTCCGGCATCCCAGGCGCGATTATTTTAGCACCATCAGGAGACACCGACGACGGCGCCCTTAACGCCGCAGAAATCCTGAAATTAGAACTCGATTCCGAACTGGTAGTTTTAAGCGCCTGCAGCACCGGGCGCGGTAAAATCACGGGAGATGGAGTCATCGGATTGTCGCGCTGCTTCATCCTCGCCGGAGTCCCCAGCATCATCGTTTCCCTGTGGAATATGGGAGCGAATTCAGCCAAATTACTAATGACTGAATTCTACCAAAACTTAGCACGGGGCGAGAATCGAGCAGCCGCCTTGCGGTGTGCTATGCTAACCACAAAAGCTCGATTTCCGAGTCCCATAGCTTGGGCTGCATTCACCTTAATTGGCGAAACCGAAACTTTACCGCTATCAACTGAAAAAACAGATTTAAGGAGATTAGTAATGTCACTTCCCGATGATGCGAAACCTGAAGAAATTGTGGCGGCTTTTAATAAGTTATTGAAAATATCCGATCCGAAGCTATTTGTCAATCACTTATCAGCGCTTGATGATTCTGTGACAGATAATGTGAATGTTATTGCTCAAACAATCAAGGATTGGTGCGAAACTAGACCTCAAATAGAAGAAAATTTGGAGAACGAAATTTATCAAATGGGTGCGGGCGGCGGTGATAGCGATGCACCGGAGGAAATTGTGAGGGAGTTTTACGAAACGCTGAAGGAAAATAAGATTCGACTGGGTTTGTCTGAGTCTTCTGTGGATGTGGTTGAAACTGATACTTTGGGCACAGAATC
Organism: Microcoleus sp. S13_C3; assembly: GCF_036700905.1. Classification (NCBI taxonomy): domain Bacteria; kingdom Bacillati; phylum Cyanobacteriota; class Cyanophyceae; order Oscillatoriales; family Microcoleaceae; genus Microcoleus; species Microcoleus sp. S13_C3. Next base: position 6,318 of record NZ_JAUBPT010000141.1, read on the forward strand.
GACCGCTGAGTGATTGAGGTATCCGGTGATTGATGCCCCGGTGATTGAGGCCCCGGTGATTGACACCCCGGCGATTGACACCCCGGCGATTGACACCCCGGCGATTGACACCCCGGCGATTGACACCCCGGCGATTGACACCCCGGCGATTGGAAATCGCGGCTACACAAACGATGTCCGCCTACGCGGACGAAGAAGGTATTCGGAGATGAGAAATCACCCGGTGGAATCTTCAACCCGCGTCGGCGGGTTTTGTTTGTGTAGACGCGGTTTCAACCGCCGGGTGATGAGAAATCACCGGCTGGAATCTTCAACCCGCGTCGGCGGGTTTTGTTTGTGTAGCAGCGGTTTCAACCGCCGGGTGATTAAAAACCGCCGGGTGATTAAAAACCGCCGGGTGATTAAAAGCCGCCGGGTGATTAAAAACCGCCGGGTGGATTCTTGGAACTTGCAAAAGCAGGATCAGAAACGAATTCCCAGTCAGGAATCATTGATTTTTGACGGTGGTGAACAGCCTGATTTCTGATATAGTTAGCTACAGTGTCGATCGCATCACGGCTAACCGTAAACGCCCCATAGCTACCTTGCCATTTAAAAAAAACACCCGGTTTAAGTTCGTGAGTTACCAAATGAGAAGAACTACCTTTAACTTCCTTAATAATTTCAGATACTGTCAAAGTTGACGGAAAACCTATTAGCAAGTGTACATGATCTTCTATACCACCAACAGCAATCACAGTACATTTTAAGTTGTTACATTTTCCAATTATAGCTGCATAAATTGCTGGCTGAATATCGGGAGTAATTAAAGGCAATCTATCCCATGTTGCCCAAACATAGTGTAGATACAACTGCGTGAAATTTTCTCTCATTTCTCGTAGAATATATGAAACTTCTATTCAACCCGCGTCGGCGGGTTTTGTCTGTGTAGCCGCGGTTTCAACCGCCGGGTGATTGAAAATTACCGGTTGAGGAAAAATCACCCGGTGAAATCTTCAACCCGCGTCGGCGGGTTTCGTTTGTGTAGCCGCGGTTTCAACCGCCGGGTGATTGAAAATTACCGCTTGATGAAAAATCACCCGGTGAAATCTTCAACCCGCGTCGGCGGGTTTCGTTTGTGTAGCCGCGGTTTCAACCGCCGGGTGATTGAAAATTACCGCTTGATGAAAAATCACCCGGTGAAATCTTCAACCCGCGTCGGCGGGTTTTGTTTGTGTAGCCGCGGTTTCAACCGCCGGGATAGATAGATTTATCCCGCGATGATATCCCAATAATTATATCTTAGAAATCTGGGTGATTAAAAATCCGGGCGATTGAGGTACGGGGGGATTGTAAATCCGGGCGATTGAGGTACCGGGCGATTGGAAATCGCGTCTACACAAACGATGTCCGCCTGCGCGGACTAAGATGGAATTAAAATAATGTTTTGTATTTCCCGGATTCGACTATGCAGGAACCACAACAAATTAAAAATCCCAGCATTACCCTCTATCCTTTCCACCTGCGGGATGATAGCGACGAAGGCTACGGACAAGTAGCCCAAAATGCTCAATCCTTGTGGGAAAATCTAGCAGATAATGTCGGCAAAGAATTTAACATCAACGAACTAAAATCCCTCAGAGACAAGCTAACTTGCTACAAAAACGGACAGTACGAACCAGACGATAAACAGGAAAATCAGAATAACGGCAAATTACTAAAGCCCGATGGAAAAACTCTTAATTTTCAGCAAATAACTCAGCCAGATAACCAGAAACTTGATGGTTCTATTTATGCGCTACGAATTCACGACACTTACACCGCAGACTTGACATTTTACTATAAAAATGTCACAAAGAAAGTAGCTGACTTAACTCGATTAAATCCCCAAGGTTGCTTGTTGCCAAATGCAATTAAACCCTCTCTGGGACCAACCTTATTATTATACGCCGAACCAGCAGTTTATGATACTTACCGCAAACTAGCTGACGAATCGGTTAAAGCTTTTGTACAAGATAAAGAGCAACCATTAGTAGAGTTTCGCGCCGAAGGAAAGTTATTCGGCAGTCCGATTTTTGAGTATGACAGCCGCGAAGATGATGCGAATAAGCGATGTCACTTTCTAGTATGGTTGCAAGAGAATCCCCAAACTTTGAAATTCGCAACGCCGACATTTAACTCTTACTTGATGAATCTGCTGTGCTCTCGCGCTAAAATCGTATTTGTGTATCGCGAAGCTAGGAAAAAGTATCGCAAAGCACAGCAAATAGTCAGCGAGTTAGAAAAGAAGCTTCCCGAATTCAGTCAAATAGAAAGCGAACAAAATCGACAAGTTAAGTTGCAGAAGTTAAAGCAATTGCTGGCTGAAGTCCGCACTAAAATGTTTGATTGTGCTCAGCAAGTGCGGTATTTGAAAGAAGGCAAAAATACTATTGACACTAATGCTGAAAATTATGGTAATGCCTTGACAAAAATTAAAAGTTTGTGCATCCCCGGCGATAATCTAGATTTCTTGCAGAAGTTTCTAGATTTGGCTGAGAATAAATATCAACGGCAAATTGAAATCGATTTAAACTACCTGATTGCCAGTCAAGATTTGTTCCAGCAGTCGATATCCACTGTGCGCGGGATGGTGGAAATCGAACAGGTGGAATTCGATCGCGAAAAGGAAGAAAGAGAACGTCAGCGCGATCGCGAACAAATACAATTATATAGGCAAAAGGAAGAAAGAGAACGTCAGCGCGATCGCGAACAAATACAATTATATAGGCAAAAGGAAGAAGAGGAGAAAACGCGCGATCGCGAACAAATAGAATTATACAGGCAAAAGGAAGAAGACGAGAAAAAGCGCGATCGCCAGCTTGAGAATATCATCTTTTTTGTCGGAACTGCGATCGGCGGCGGACAAATCTTTTCCGCCGCGTATCCTCTAATCAAGGATACACCGATTAAATGGCAACTCGATTTTTCTCTACCGCTGCATCCCTTTGCTGCGACAATTATCTTGAGTCTGCTGTTTGGCTTACTATTTGGCTTGTTAATGCTGGGTATCGCCGTGTTGGTAAGGAAAACTTTTCCCCGATAATTTGGATTTAGGACTTATATCATGTCCGATCGATTGACCGCGATTAAAGGCCGGGGCGGGTTTACAGATTTTCCCGTTTCTATTCAATATCTTGGTGAACCCGCCCCTACAGGAATCATGGTTAATTGACCGGACATGATATTACGCATAAAACCAAAGAAACCGGGTTTTTCGGGGTTTTTGGGTGGTATAACTCATATGTTGCAGCATTCTTAAGAACAGGCAAGATGCCTGTTCCACAAAGAGTCAATTTTTTGGGGGAGTAGGGGTTGGGCATCTTCGCCTTAGCATTCTTAAGAACAGGCAAGATGCCTGTTCCACAAGCCGAAGATGCCGCCGATAAATTACAAATATCGAGTTAATTGCACTCGATAGCGTTCCTTCTTAGTAACAGCAACTTCCCCAATTTCCAATCTTCCCTTGCCCGTAACAGCAATTAAATCTCCCGACTTGACATTATAACTAGCTTGAGTAACGTCTTTCCAGTTAACTCGCACGTCGCCACTATCAATTAAATCGGCCATTTTGCTGCGAGACATTGCGAATCCAGCCGAGGCGACAGCATCCAATCTCATGGATGCTTCCACGGTTGTCATTTCTTTCTTTTTAGGTTCTCTAATTTTGAGTTCGCTCAACTCAATGCGCCGCGTTTGCACGGGAACCGATCGCACTTGCTGCAAACTCATCTCCAAATACTCTACCATCTCAGGCATGACAATCGCTTGCGCGCCGCGTTCTCCCAAAACAATCACATCGCCAGTTTTCTCCCGGACAATTCCCGTACCCAACATCGCCCCCAAAAAGTCGCGGTGAGAAGCTGTATCGAACAAGAAATTGCCAGCGATTTCTACCGCAGCAACATTAACGCTAGCAGAGTCGATCGGGATATCCGATCGCGCGATCGCAATTCTTTGTCTTTCAGCTTGCGGGTAGCCGCCCCAAGCCACTAATTCCACGTCTGTTAAGCGCTTAAATACCGTCAGAGTGTCCGCCAATTCTGGAGGCGACAGAAAATCAGTCAGAGTAACTTCCCAAGTTTTAATTGCTTGTTCCGCTTGGTCGATCGCCCGCGCCACACATTCGCGGTTTTCGATGCCTTTTAACAGTTCTTCTCTTTGTAACATCAGTTAATGTTAGATTCTAATTTGAAATTGCCAAAGCTTGCTGTAACTAAAAAGTCTACTTTTTTAACAGTCGCACTAATTTAATTATAGTCTAAAATCATCAAATAACGATCTTATGATTTTAGTTGCTGGTAAAGCTGATATGATGAGCACGATTATTGTACCAAATCTATGAAGTCTTCGAGTTAAAGTTTTTGCAAGAGTTCGATCAAGTATGGCAGCCAAATTGTCTACCCAACTACTTATTCTTCTTCACCCGCAAATACAGTTCTTCCATCGCCTCAATAAACGAACCATCCTTGTGCCAAAACTGTGGAAAATCTCCCTGTTTCTTCACCACGATCGCACTTACCCCACTTTGCGCTGCCACCTCAATCGTCGGCGGCAACCGCTTCGCACCGTGCCAAAACTCTTTCAGGCTGACCGTTTGCGCCTCACTGGCGATCGCCCGCGTGTAATAGGACTCCACCGCCACAGGGGCCGCTGCATCCGCCGTCAACTCGGCAGAAAGTGCCAAGCCCAAAGGCGTTTTTGCTAATTCGCGGTGCAGCACTTCCTTAGAAAGCCCCCGTAATTCAAACAGTAAAAATGGATCTTTGTCCAATTCGGCCGCCACCAAATAATAAACTCCGGCAATATGTTTGCAGGGATTGCTATAGTCGGGGCACGAACAAGTAGTCTTAAAGTCCTCGCGGCTGCTGGGTAAAAGGTGCAATCCGAGGGGTGCAAAAGCCTTTTCAATATTGTCGGGCATTTCGTTGAGCAGCAGCCGAGAAATGAAGCTGGCTTTTGATGCCATTTGGGCGATCGCCACTTTCCACTTTGCCTGACTAATTGGCTCAAACTCAATTTGAGTTGTGTACAGAGGCTCCTTATAAACCCCAAAATAAGGATTAACCGAGCCTCTCACCTGTGCCATCACTAACCCATCATTCATGCCAAAGCTTTTTACCTTGCCGTTTCGTGCATAGGCACGTCCCCGCCCGAGTCGCCCAGAATCTGTAAATCTTTCTAACGCATCGATAAATTTATTGCCCCACCAAGTCCGAGTAAATTGTGACATCTTTGATTTCTCCTAATCTAAAACCGCATTTTTATTGAGCCTAATTAATTTCTTAAATGCCTCATTATCCAACTCAGTTAACCACGATTCATCAGCACCAATAATTGACCCTGCCAATTTCTTTTTGTCTTCAATCATTTGGTCAATCTTTTCTTCCAAAGTGCCAATCGCCACAAACTTATGCACAAACACATTTTTTTCCTGTCCGATCCGAAACGCCCGATCCGTCGCCTGATCTTCCACTGCCGGATTCCACCAGCGATCGAAATGGAACACGTGATTGGCTTTTGTCAGCGTAATTCCCACGCCGCCGGCCTTCAGTGACAGAATAAATACCGAAGGTTCAGACTCTGGATCTTGAAACTCTGAAATCATCCGTTCCCGTTTTTCGCGACTGGTTCCCCCGTGGATGTAGTAAGTGTTGTAATGTAGCGTTTGTTTAATATATTTTTCCAACGCGCTTCCCAGTTCTGTAAACTGCGTAAATACCAATAAACTTTCGCCTTCTGCTTTGACTTCCTCAATCATCTCGATCAGCCGTTCCAGTTTGTGCGATCGCTCTGGTGTAAACTCACTTTCATCCTGCAAAAACTGGCGCGGATGATTACAAATTTGCTTCAGCTTCAGCAGTGTTGCCAAAATCATCCCCTTGCGCTTCATCCCTTCCGTCGCATCAATTTCTTGTTCTACCTCTTTGACGATCGCTTCATAAAGCGAAGCTTGCTCGCGGGTGAGATTGCAGTAGAGCTTTTGCTCAACTTTGTCGGGGAGATCCTGAATAATCGACTTATCGGTTTTCAGACGGCGCAGGATAAAAGGTTCTACTAATTTTTTGAGCGCTGCAGATTGCGTGCGACTCCCATGTTTTTGAATCGGTAATTCAAACAACTTCCGAAACTGCGCCTCTTTTCCCAAATATCCGGGATTGAGGAAATTAAAAATTGACCATAAATCCAACAATCGATTTTCCACCGGTGTTCCAGTCAATGCTAGTCGATGGGTAGCAGGTAACTTTAAAATCGCCTTGGTTTGCGCCGCTTTGGGATTTTTAATATTCTGGGCTTCATCAATTACCACGCGATGCCACGCTACGCTGCTCAACAGCTTCTCATCTTTTCGCACCAAGGTAAAGGAAGTAATCAACATATCACAACCTTGGACGGCGGCTTTAAATGCTTTGGCATCTTGCAAACGTTGAGGGCCGTGGTGAATCAGCGATCGCAATTCTGGAGCAAACTTTTCCATTTCCTTTTGCCAGTTGCCAACTACGGATGTGGGCGCAATTAGCAGCGTGGGTAGAACCGAAGGTGCGATCGCTTTTCCTGTCTCTTTTTCTGTCTCTTTTGTAGTAGATAAAACTTCCCGCTCTTGCAATAATCGAGCAATTACCTGCGCCGATTTACCCAAACCCATATCATCGGCAAGACAGCCATTTAATCCCAAACTTTCCAAATAACTCAACCAAGAAACGCCGCGCTTTTGGTAATCCCGTAACTTACCTTGAAACTTTGCTGGATCTGCAATTAACTCTAACCGACTCTTATCGTTCAGCTTCTCCAACATATCCGATAAAGCCCGATCGCGCTCAACCTCCAACTGTTCGCTCGCTTCTCCTTCTGCCGTCAACTTCATAAAGTCAATCAGGCTTAAATCGGGGTTTTCTTCGCGATGTTTTTGCCAAAAATTTAGCATCTCCTGCATCTTGTCTTTGTCCAGTTCCATCCATTGTCCTCGGAACTGTACCAGCGGTGTTTTGCTATTTACTAACGCCTGCCATTCTTGTTCGCTAACCCGTTCACCCCCGATCGCCAATTCATATTGATATTCCACCAAGGAATCCGCCGAAAACAATCCTTTGCCCTTGATTGCAGCGCTTTTGCTGCCCTTCCCTTTGACTTGCAGGCGAATCTTCGCCCGCTGCCGTCCCTTCGGCGTCCACCAAGCGGGGACAATCACTTTGTATCCGGCATCTTCTAATACCCAAGCGGACTCGCTGAGGAAGGTGAAAGCATCATCTAAGCTGAGGGTAATGTTAACGGGTTTGTCGGTTTCTAGCCCTTGCCAAAGTTGGGGATAAATGCGGGCAGCGTAGCCGAGATTTGTCAGCAAATGTTGCTCAAAGTTGTCTCCGAATTGTGTTTGCAACTGTTTTTGTTGAGTCGATCGCGATCGCCAATAATCCTGCAACGGCATCCGCAGAGATGGGTCTTTTTTCGCAGCCACCTGAAACTCTAAAACCCAAGGTTGTTCGGGGTTTTCGGGGGATTGTAGTTGAAAACAGAGGGAGAATGAGTCAGCAGATTGATTGCGCGTAATGCGATCGCGCCAGGTTTGCCATTGCCGGTATTGTTCAAGGCTTACTGGCGCGATTTTTCGTGTTTGGTTGAGGCAGATTTGGAGTAAAGAATCCGCAATCTTATTTTCAAACGATGCTGGGATGGGGGTTTGAGTGACAATTTCCACGATCGCACACTCGGAAAAATGCCGCAGCAACCGTTCGCGATCGTAGAACTTTGGTGTATCTTGTAGCTGGATCTTCCGAAAACCGGACACACAAACTAAAGGCATCCATTCAACATAGCGTTGTAAATCAGTTTCGTACTGTGTTGAAACAATTTCCCATCCCGGATAAATCTCAAAGCTGGGTTCAATTTTGGCAGGTGTTTTTGGAGTTTTTGCAGTTGTTTTGGTTTTTGTCTCGCCCGCTTTCTTACGCCCGCGCGTGGCTTTCTCAGCGGGTTCGGATGTTTCGATGGGTGCGATCGCGATCGGAGCAGTTTCTCGATAGCGCAACGCCGGAATATAATGATCTTTCAGAACAATTTGCTTAAAATTTTGGGTGTAGTGATACCAAAATAGCAAGTCTGAACCAAACTGAACTTCTGCTAAATCGTAGAGGGCAAAAAAATGCAGATCGTTCAATACTTTAGTCAAAGTGTGGGTGACGATGCACACACAATCAACTTGCCAATACTCCAACTCAAATGTTTCGGGTAACTCTGTCTCTAAATATCGCGCTAACTCTAAAGAGGGCAACGGCTGGTTGTCGGCAGTGGGGAGTAAAAAATACCGAGGGACGATCGCGTATTCTCGCCCCATCGCACTTGTATTGCTAACTGGTGACATTTGAATCCCGGCTTCTTTCGTTAGAAACTCTCTTAACTGTGCCGTCTTCAATTGTCGGGGATGAACCTTAGCAGGCTGTTTTTTCTTTTCAGTGGTTTCAACCCAAATATAAAACGTTCCAGGTTGAATAAAATTCTCTTCTGCTTGAGGAATCCAAGTCCCGTGGAGGATTTTCATAGGTTATACCATCAATTAGCGGGAAAAGATAAGACGGCGGTTGAAAGAGACTGTGGGCGAATTCGCTGGGGGTGTTACCCATCACCTCTGGGAGGCAGTATTTCCGTTCACTATTGGTAGTTAATGGCTATATGGTCAATTTGACATTTAGTCTAGAACCACTATTTTTAGGGGTGAGGGGTGAAGCCCTTTATTGATTCGCCAACAGTCTCTAATAATAGACTTTTTGCAAAAGTCCTTTTAAGCAAATTTTCGGACGGGCAAGATGCCCATCCCACAAGAGAAAAAACTTTTTGTGGGATGGGCATCTTGCCCGTCCCAGCTATTTTTGCAAGAGGTCTAATCAATCCTCCACTAGCAGTCCGTTCAAATCTTAAATCCCGGTTGTCAATACACAACTGAAAAAACTGCTCGTCTGTTAATTCGAGCGTTAATTCTAAGGGAGAATGTAGGGGGATAGTTGGTAATTCCATAACTGCCTCCAAATATTACACGAGTCAACAGTCAACAGTCAACAGTCAACAGCCAACAGCCAACAGTCAACAGCCAACAGTCAACAGCCAACAGTCAACAGCCAACAGTCAACAGTCAACAGTCAACAGTCAACTGTTAACAAACAAATAACTAAGTCTCTGTATAACCTTGGATATTTTCCGGTTCAAACTGCTGCAAAATCTTCGCAGCTTTCCCAGTCAAATCATCAGTACCCTTAACCGCAATCAAAAATTTACCCGCATTCAAACGGTTGCGGTAGGGCAAAGCATCGCCACTACCAAAAGCCATACCGCCCGCGCCTCCAACAAAAACACTGCCCATCGCAGCGGCGATCGCACCGAGTACACCACCGATCGCGTGATCGCCAATTTCCCCCGCCCAGGCAAAAGTCTTCAACTCAGTAATCAAGCTGAAAGTAACGCCAGCAATAAAGCCAAAGGGAATCAGCCAAATAGCCATGAGTTTAGCTTGTTTCTTCGCTTGCTGGTTCGGGTCGATCAAGCCAAATTCATCAGCAGTTTTGTAGCCGCGGCCCAAAATACTCACTTGCTTCATAGGCAAGCCTTCTTTTTCCAGAGCACAGTAGGCAGCTTCGGCTTGAATTCGATCGGGCAGTACGGCGATAAGATAATTCATTAGACAACAATTCCTGATAGTTAGGCTGGAATAGCCAAAGTGTATTATAGACCGAAAAGACATACTAGCTAAGCACTTGGGGGATTTTCCGACGATCAGAGAGTCCGATCGCCCGCAAAGCTAAAATATTTCATGCAAAAAACGGCCGACCTTGACCGAATACAGATACAATTCAAACTGCACAAAGGCAAGCTTGAGCTGAGCTGTTAGATACTGCTCTAAGTCTAAGTCTCAACTTTGAGCTCGCCAACGCTCGGTCTATTTTTACTATTGCACTCAATTGCTTGCTATGCCTAAAGTTCTAGTATCCGATCCGATCGACCAAGCCGGAATTGACATCCTCTCCCAAGTCGCGCAAGTTGACGTAAACACAGGACTCTCAGCCGAAGAACTGGTAAAAATTATTCCAGATTACGACGCTTTAATGATCCGTTCTGGCACCCAAGTTACCAAAGAAATCATTGAAGCCGGGAATTCACTTAAAATTATCGGCAGAGCCGGCGTCGGCGTAGATAATGTCGATGTACCCGCCGCTACCCGCAAAGGAATTGTAGTCGTCAATTCCCCCGAAGGCAACACGATCGCCGCCGCCGAACACGCGCTCGCCATGATGCTCTCGATGTCCCGCCACATCCCGGAAGCTAACGAATCCGTCAAAGCGGGTAAATGGGAACGCAACCGCTTTCTCGGCGTAGAAGTTTACAAAAAAACCCTCGGCATCGTCGGTTTGGGCAAAATCGGCTCCCACCTCGCCGCCGCAGCCAAAGCAATGGGCATGAAACTGCTGGCCTACGATCCCTTCATTTCCACCGAAAGAGCCGACCAGTTGGGCTGCCGCTTGGTAGAACTCGAACTGCTGATGCGCGAATCCGACTACATCACCCTGCACATCCCCAAAACGCCGGAAACCCTGCACTTAATTAACGCTGAAGTGCTGTCGAAAATGAAGCCCACGGCCCGCATCATAAACTGCGCCAGAGGCGGCATCATCGACGAAGCAGCCCTCGCAGAAGCCATCAAAGAAGGCAAGATCGCCGGCGCAGCTTTGGACGTTTACGAACACGAGCCGCTGGAAGCTGATTCCCCGCTGCGGAGTGTCGGGCAGAACATCGTGCTGACACCCCACTTGGGAGCATCCACAGCCGAAGCTCAGGTGAATGTGGCGATCGATGTTGCTGAACAAATTCGCGACGTGCTGTTGGGGCTGCCCGCGCGATCGGCTGTTAACATACCAGGAATTTACCCAGACTCGATCGAAAAACTCAAACCCTACCTGCAACTCGCCGAAACCCTAGGCAACCTCGTCAGCCAGCTAGCCGGAGGCCGAGTCGATTACCTCAACGTTCAACTGCAAGGCGAATTGGCCAGCAACCAAAGCCAGCCCGTAGTCGTTGCCGCCCTCAAAGGCCTACTCTCCCAAGCCCTGCGAGAGCGCGTTAACTACGTCAACGCCAGCATCGAAGCCAAAGAACGCGGAATTCGCGTCGTCGAAACCAGAGACGCCTCAATTCGCGACTACACCGGCTCCCTGCACCTCTCGGCCAAGGGAACCCTCGGCGAACACACCGTGACAGGTGCAGTGCTCGGCGAAAGCGAAATTCGGATTACCAGCGTTGACGATTTCCCGGTCAACGTTTCCCCCACTCACCATATGCTGTTTACCCTGCACCGCGATATGCCGGGGATTATTGGCAAAATTGGTTCCCAATTGGGCAGTTTTAATGTCAATATTGCCAGTATGCAGGTAGGCCGTAAAATCGTGCGAGGCGATGCGGTGATGGTTTTGAGCCTCGATGACCCTCTACCAGAGGGGATACTGGCTGAGATCCTAAAAGTTCCGGGAATTCGGGATGCTTACACGGTAAATCTTTGACGGATTTAGGAGTTTAGATTTTGGATGCCAGGGCTGATAATTGGTAATGGGTAATTGGTTATTGGTCATTGGCCTGAAAGCGGGAATTTTTCTATTAGCCAATCCTCATTCCTCACTCCCCAGTTCCCAGTCTCCAGTTCCCCTGGGCCAATCTAAAATCTAAAATCTAAAATCTAAAATCGTTATGGCACATAGCTGGTGGGAAATTAGAATTCTTTGCGATCCGGCGCTGGAAGATATCATCTTTTGGCGTCTGGAACGATTTAACTGTCAGGGAACTGCTACTGAGATCAAAAGCAATTCCTGCCTGATGTCGGCTTATTTGCCCGAAGAACAGGCAGGATTGCTGGATTTGGCCGCTCTGTCTCTGTGGCTGCGCCAAGATGCTCTGTGTGCAGGTTTGCCCATACCCGCGATGCAGTGGGATTTGATTGAAGATGAAGACTGGGGCAGCACTTGGAAGGAGCACTGGCAGCCTCAAGAAGTGGGCGATCGCTTTTTAATTAATCCGGCTTGGCTGCCCCCACCGACTGATACCGATCGCCTCATTTTGCGTTTAGATCCGGGTGTGGCTTTCGGTACTGGTGCTCACGCTACTACTCAACTTTGTCTGGAGTCGCTGGAAATGCGTCTCGGTTTTGATGACAAAGAGTGCATCGTTGCTGATATCGGCTGCGGATCGGGTATTTTGTCGATCGGCGCGGTGTTGTTGGGCGCTACAAAAGTTTATGCTTTGGATACAGATCCTTTGGCAGTGCGATCGACCATTAGCAACAGACTACTCAACCGCGTTAATTCTCAGCAGTTGGTTGCAGAGCTCGGAAGTATCGATCGTTTGAAAGAAATGGTAGAGGAGCCGATCGACGGTTTGATCTGCAACATTTTAGCAGAAGTAATCATTGATTTAATCCCGCAGTTCACTGCAATTAGCAAACCCACTACTTGGGGCGTGCTCAGCGGCATTTTGCTCGAACAAGCTAAGCCAATTGCCGACACTCTCGAACAGCATGGCTGGATTGTCGCTACTCTGTGGAAGCGCCAAGATTGGTGTTGTTTTAATATTCGGCGTAGTTAACAATATGGTAATTGCTAATTGGTAATTTCTAGTTCATGTTTCATCTTTGGGAAGTGAATTTAAATAGATCTCGCACCTGAAAATAAACCGCGCCAGCCCAGTAAAAACTATTCACCAAAATCAACAATACTTTACCAGCATAAGAATTAACAAAACCAAAAACCCGGAAAGTTGACAGCAGCACTAACAACATTTCCACCACAGAAACAATTGACCCGTAGTGCTTCCGATCCCAATAAGAAAACGGACTGATAAAACGGTAATTACTGAACGGAAAAAAGTGTCGGTGAGCGTCGTCATTGTGGACAGGCAAATCTCCCAGAGAGTGTAGTATCATGCTGATAAACAAAATTTGCACACTTTGCCAGCCAAAGTAATAAGCAATTAGCAAACCAATAACCGCCAGAGGTATAGAATGAAACAGAGCCACAATATCTTGCACAAAAGGCTCATAATATGCTTTTGACCAAATTGTAGCTTCGGGCAAGCGAGCAATGTATTTCGCCCAAAAGTAAAATAAAAATATTGGAATATCCGGCAAAATTCCGCCGATCGCAATAATGAGATTAGCTTGCGGCAGTTGCGGTTTGCCGAGAATTGCCAGATTGATAATAGCGTGGCTGGGAGTCTTCATCAGTAGGGTGCGTCAACTAGGATTATCTTATTCATAATTGATCAGATATTAGACATCTCCCATAATTGTTGTGGAACAGGCATCCTGCCTGTTCTTGAATATCTTTTTGGGAAATGTCTATTGGCTGACGCACCCTACGTGTGAGATAATGGGCTCCGGTTACAAGAAAGGTTGCACCCGATCGATCAACTGCGCCGGTTGCATAACTCCCTCAATGCGATCGACCTCAGCGCCATTTTTGAACAACACCAAAGTCGGCAAAGCATAAATGTGATACTGCGACGCCAACTGTTCGTACTTATCCGTGTCAATTTTGACAACCATCAGCTTGTCTTTCATCTGACCACTCACTTGTTCCAAAATCGGTGCCATCATCTGACAAGGCCCGCACCAAGTAGCGTAAAAATCCACCAACACGGGCAAGTCAGAGCCCGATAGTAACTCCTCAAAACTGCTGAACTGTTTTTGAACTGCCATAAGACAAAATAATTTTTTGGGTTCTGGCTCGATTTTAGTGCAAAATTCTCTGGTAGATTGCGAGGATACAATTATGGAATTATTACCAGAGACTTTTCAGAGATTGCCGGGTCAAGTTGCTGTCGTGACCGGTGCGTCGCGGGGAATCGGTCGCGCCGTTGCTTTAGCCCTAGCGGCAGAGGGCGCTAAAGTCGCCGTAAACTATGCGAGTTCGAGTGCTGCTGCTGATGAGGTGGTAGCAGAAATAGTCGCTGCTGGAGGAGAAGCTGTGGCGCTTGCAGCAGATGTCTCGAAAACTGACCAAGTAGATTTACTCACCAGTAATGTCATGGAAAAATGGGGACGGATTGACATTTTGGTGAACAATGCCGGCATTACTCGCGATACTTTGCTGCTGCGGATGAAGTTGGAAGATTGGCAAGCGGTAATTGATTTGAATCTAACCGGCGTGTTTTTGTGTGCGAAAGCTGCCAGTAAAATCATGCTGAAACAGCGAAGCGGCCGAATTATTAATATTGCTTCGGTTGCTGGACAAATGGGCAATCCCGGACAAGCTAATTACAGTGCGGCGAAAGCTGGGGTAATTGGATTTACTAAAACTGTGGCGAAAGAGTTGGCGAGTCGCGGGATTACTGTGAATGCAGTTGCACCGGGTTTTATCACTACAGATATGACTAAAGATGTCAAGTCTGATGAGATTTTGAAATATATTCCGCTGGGGAGATACGGGGAAGTTGAGGAAGTTGCCGGGATGGTGAAGTTTTTGGCGGCAGATGCGGCGGCCGCTTATATAACCGGGCAGGTTTTTAATGTGGATGGGGGAATGGTAATGGCTTAGGATTTGATTTTTTAACCGCAGATATCGCACAGGCAAGATGCCTAGATATCGCACAGGCAAGATGCCTAGATATCGCACAGGCAAGATGCCTAGATATCGCACAGGCAAGATGCCTAGATA
>NZ_JAUBPT010000142.1:0-7442 GCF_036700905.1 Microcoleus sp. S13_C3
TTGTTCCATACTTAGAAAGGAGACGACAATTATTTATCAATACACTGTTTGGTTATTTTGTCAATGCGTAAGTCCTAATTTAGTCCGCCCCCAATTTCTGACACCCAATCATCGACTGTTAATCCTCGACAAGGGCAGAAAGCTTCCATTGCCAGCATCTGATTTTTGAGTTCCGGTTTCTGTCCACTGGACGAAACAAGGGCGGTAGACGACCGTTTTTCGGTTGGCTTCTATGGGCTTCAATCCGTTGGCTATCAAGAGATCATCTTCGGTGTAGAACCGATGACCTGACAGGGTGCGCAAGGCTTGCAACTTCCCTGAAACGTCCCAACGTTGGAGTGTTTTTACTGACAATCCCAGCTTTTTTGCGAAAACGCGCGAGCTTAAACAAAATGGTACACCGCATATTTGTCTATAAGTGTATCATTTTGTCTATTTATTCGCTACCTAGGGACTAGCTCTCGAATCATTGCGGATTGGTATAGTTAGTCTACATATTAAAAATATATCAGCGAGACAAAGGTTAAGGACAGCTAGTGATGGTAATGACTGTGAATCGAGACAACTGCGGGCTAAGTACGGAAATAATTACAGGTCGGATTTTGCGGTGGGGGCAGTTGAAAGCAAACAAGCTAACCGCTGGTTCGATCGGGGGAATTGTTGCTGGTATTCTAAGTTTTGCCCTGCCCGTGCAAGCTTTGCAGGTAGTTGTGACGCCGACCAATCCCCAACTGGGAGATACGCTGTCAGTAATGATTCAGGTTGACGGTAACGGCGGGGAAACTCCACAAGTTTCTCTACAGCAAAAAAACTACCCCGCGTTTCCCATCGGCAACGGCCGCTTTCGGGCCCTGCTACCGACGACGCCGCTACAGAAACCCGGTGCCCGCCTTCTTCAAGTCGCAGGTGACGGACAAGTGCAGAAGTTGACCGTGCAAGTGCGCGATCGCAATTTTCCCACCCAATCCATCTGGCTTCCGCCTGGGAAAGACAGCGAAGGTACAGATGCTGAATTCGATCGCGTAGACGCATTTAAAGCACTCGTGACACCCGAAAAATTTTGGGACGGCAAATTGTTGCGCCCTAACTCCGGCGAAATTACCACGATTTACGGGGTGCGACGTTATTATAATGGGGTATTTGCTCAGGACTACTACCACCGCGGCGTTGATTACGCGGGTGCTTACGGTTCCCCTGTAGTCGCACCAGCAGCAGGTCGCGTGTCTCTAGTGGGACGCGAATCCCAAGGGTTCAAAATCCACGGGAACGTCGTTGGTATCGACCACGGTCAGGGGGTAGCAAGTATTTTGATGCACCTCAGCCGGATTGATGTCAAGGAAGGCGATGTCGTGAAAGCTGGTCAAGTAATCGGTGCTCTGGGGTCAACGGGGGCTTCCACAGGCCCTCACTTGCACTGGGGACTTTACGTGCACGGGCAGTCGGTCGATCCTGTACCTTGGCGGCTTCAGGGAGTTGAGTAGGAGTTTTTACAGGTTTTGACGGATAAAGCAGTCAATTATGGGGTAAGTTTGTGGCTGGGGTGTGCAGATAACTGTGATGGGTTATCAGTATTGAGTTAGGATTTATATAAAATTTCTCAACTCAACTCTCAAAACTTGAATCTCAAGACGCTAACAATCGCGTCTTCACAAAACTTTAT
This sequence comes from Microcoleus sp. S13_C3, assembly GCF_036700905.1. NCBI lineage: Bacteria > Bacillati > Cyanobacteriota > Cyanophyceae > Oscillatoriales > Microcoleaceae > Microcoleus > Microcoleus sp. S13_C3. Next base: position 1,661 of record NZ_JAUBPT010000142.1, read on the forward strand.
TGATGATGCCGTTGAGCGGGGACGCATATATGAGTATTGAAAAAATTGTTGAACAGGCTTTGCAGGATGGCTATTTAACGCCGTCTATGGAAGCTGAGGTGGGACGGATCTGCAATACGGCTTCGGAATTGTCGATCGAAGAGTACATGGCTCTCGATCGTCTGATGGGCTCTTTGTTGACTGGCGAAGTTGTGGTTCTGCCACGCAAACAGTTCATCAACGTGATGGAAGAGTTGGTGCTCAGCGATGCGATCGCTAGGGTAGCGGAAATTGAGGCGACGAGCGACCTAAGTCTGGATGTGGGAGATATTGCAGCTTATGCTTTAAATAGGCTGCCACCTCTGTACGCTACGACGGAAGAGGGAGCTCACTTTCAAAGGGCTAGGGCTAAAGAGCAACTTCACGATTTGATTTCCAAAGAAGTCAACGCCGCGATCGCCCGCAACTTGGACAGGCCCGACACCCCAAACCCCACAGCTTTGGGCAAGTCTTCGGGAAACGAAGTTCTTTCACAGCTAAGCACTTGGCTGCAAGCTAACGCCACTAATTTTGAGCCGCAGCCTTAGTACCACCCCAACAGCTCTATTTTAGTTAAGTCGATCCCGCTCAATTCATAAAGCGGGATTTTTAGTTTCTGAGTAACGAACATCTGAAGGCACAAGGCCGGAGCCAGAATTCAAGAAAAACAATTAAAATATAAGATATTTTAATTGTTTTTCTAAAATTAAAAACTCCTTCTTCTTCCTTGTTCCTGACATCCGTTACATCCGTTAGAGAATCCGTTGCCGAACTTCCTTGTTCCTGACATCCATTACATCCGTTACATCCGTTAGAGAATCCGTTGCCGAACTTCCTTCTTCCTTCAAACGATTAATTGCTGCTGTCAGAAGAGTCTGCCGAAGGGCCAGCGGTAACTTTTGTTTCTCGCTTTTCGCGTTTTTTCCGTTCCGCTTGGATGACATCTTGAAGCACTATTCGCGCTTGAGCCATTTTTTCCAAATTGCTGCGGTACAAATCTAAATCTTTGCTAACTTTGTCTTCTGGCAGGTGCAAGGCCGCACTGACTTTGGCGATCGCGTCGTTTCGCGTGTCTTGGTCTTTTACCAAGTTAGGGTCAGCTTTTTCTAATAGCGAGAACAAACCGATCGCGAATAAGCGGCTGTACTTAAATTGAGGGTTGCTGGCGATCGCCCCTAAAGACGCTTGCAAATCCGCTGTATCTTCAAAGCTGGTCGAGCGATCGATCCACGAGAGCAACTCTTGCCCGGAAAGTCTATCTGCCAAGCTTTCCAATCGCTGAGCGTCTTGCTTGTAGCGATCTGGATTGTCTTCTAGGGACTTGCACAAAGCGTTAAAAATCGAAAGTCTGTCTGCTTCTGGGGCGTACCCAAGCATGAATCGGTCAAAAGCTGTCACTACACCCAAAGCATAAATCGGGTCGTATTGAAAATCGGCATTTGCCGAAAGCAAGTGCATTTCTACCATCAACTCTTCCACCACTCGACGGTAAATTGAGTTGATCGGTCGAGTGTGAATCGTATAGAAACTTCGCTTAGTATCTGAAACAGTACGGTTATTGTTCACCTGAGTCTTATAGATAAATAATTTTGCCGTAGCGGGCGTGCCAGCGCGGCGTGAGTAAAGTCGGGGGAGTCAATTCTGCGATCGATCTGACAAAAATTGCCAGTTTTTTTAAGCGTTGCCGCCGGATTGCGAGACAAAATTTTATCAAAAAAATTTTACGCGCGATCGGCAGCAACAATTAATATGTCGCAATAGGAGGGAAAAACCCCAGTATCTTTACAATCATAGCTTAGCTGGGATCGGTCATAAATCTAATCTTCTGACTTGCCCAGCCCAGCTCGCTGGACATATCACAATAAGTGTTTACTGTCAACTCCTCATCGTGAAAAATCAAACAAACATGACAATTTCTCCTGAATTAAGAGCGTTAGCCCAGTACATGGCGGGCGAATTTGACAACCGGGAACAAGCGCTAGCAGAGCCGACGTGGTACGTCCACCTTCGTATGTGGCAAAGACCACTACCCGTTCCTTTATTTTCCGAACCCAGCATTGCCCTGTTTGCCGAACAAGCCAACATTCTGGAATTAGACAAGCCATACCGCCCCCGCATCGTGCAACTGAGGCACTCACAGATAGCGCCAGGACTTATCGAAGCTCAGTATTATATGTTCAACGACATTACAGCCGTCAAAGGAGCCGGTTGCAACCCCGACTTGCTTAGAAAGCTAACGAAGGAGCAAATCCAACTCCTCCCCGGCTGCACCCTGTCGGTTGCGGTGCAAAATTTAGCCTCAGACAGCTATCGATTTCGGGCATCTTTGCCGGAGGGCACTCGCTGCGGCTTTGCCTACGGGGGGCAAAATTACCAAGTAGACTTGGGATTTGAAGCCGCAGGCGAGGAATTTCTCAGCTACGACAAAGGAATAAGCCCCACGACAGGCAAGGCTATCTGGGGAGCTTTAATGGGCCCTTTTAGATTTGTCAAGCGTCAGGATTTTGCTGCTGAGATATTGGTTTGAAGCAAGAAGCAACAAGAAACTAGGAAGAAAGATTTAGCTATCTAGGATAGAAGGCAAGACTTTACCTTGACCTATTCTTCTACTTTAGTGTTTTGGTGAACCTCTCAATCTCTCAAGGAAGGAAGAAAGCATAAGGAAGCTGGCAATAATGTACCTGCTTCCTGTTCTTGTGCAGGGTTCCGGCGCATTTTGTGAGCCTCAAGCTTAAATTGCGCTTACACCGCAAGCGATGCAAGCCGGGTGGTCAACTTGCGCGCGGCACCCCCTCTAGAGCTTCTTCTTCCGTTTCAAAGATTTCAAACACAGAATCCATCATGGTGACTTCAAACACCAGTTTGGCTTCGGGATGAACATTGCAAATGCGGAAACTTCCCTTAACTTTATCCGCATCCCGCATACCTGCTACAAGTGAGGTCAGGCCAGAGCTATCGATAAAGTTAACCTGACCAAGATTCACTACAACATGGCGGCTAAGTTTGGAAATACACTCTTGCAACTTGAGGCGGAATTGCCAAGCTGTAGTGATGTCCAACCGTCCTGTCGGTGCTAAGACGATAACTGTTGTACCGTCTTGAAGCGTGTGGGTTTTTTGATCAATATGAATCACTGACCCTTCCCTCAAATTTATTATCTATCGCGGTGGTTACTGTCCCAGTAGTTTAACTCAGGTCGGTGACTGCTGAGGCATCCAATTCGCCCAATCTTGCGGTTTTAAGAACTTGGAGTAGAGTTCGGCTTCGGGAGAGTTGGGTTCTGGCTCGTAACAATATTCCCAGCGTACCAAAGGTGGCAGGGACATTAAAATCGATTCGGTGCGTCCGTTGGTTTGCAAGCCAAAGGTCGTGCCTCGATCGTACACCAAGTTAAATTCAACGTAACGGCCGCGGCGGTAAAGTTGGAAATTACGCTCGCGCTCGCCGTATTCTTTCGATCGGTGCTTTTCAATTATGGGGGTGTAAGCCGGCAAAAATGCCCGGCCGCAGTCCTGTACAAAGGCGAACAGCGACTCCCAAGTCCTAGGTTCCGGCACCCCAATGTTGTTGCTGCACTCAGCGGCCTTGCCTTTGACATGATGGTCGCGGTAAAGCGCGCCTTGAGCGTTTTGGTAGTCAAAAAACAGACCGCCCACGCCGCGGGTTTCTTGGCGGTGAGGCAGGTAGAAATATTCGTCGCACCATAGTTTAAATGTCGGATAATATCCGGGATGGTGGCGATCGCAAGCTGCTTTCAGAGTTTTGTGAAAATGAGCTGCATCCTCAGCCAACGGGTAATAAGGAGTCAAATCCACACCGCCACCAAACCACCAAATCGGGCCGGCCTCAAAATAGCGGTAATTTAGGTGAACCGTAGGCAAGTAGGGATTGCGGGGGTGCAGCACCATCGAAGTACCCGTTGCATAGAAATCGTGACCTGCAGCTTCTGGGTGCTTTGCCAGAATCAAAGCCGGCAAACTTTCGCCCCATACTTGGGAAAAATTGACTCCCCCTTGTTCAAAAACATTGCCTTCGCGCATGACGCGAGAACGTCCGCCGCCACCTTCTGAGCGTTCCCAAGAATCCTCCTTAAATTTGCCAACGCCATCGAGCTGTTCGAGGGATTGACAAATTTCGTCTTGTAGGGTTTTCATAAATTGGCTGACTCTAGCTCTAGAGTCAGCGGGCGGCAAAAACGGGGAAGTGGCGGTTTTAAGTGTTGTAGAAACTGTCATCCGATTTTAGATTTAAGATTTTAGATTTTAGATTGAAGAATTGCGACCACGGCTCAATGCGGGGATTGTGACCAAATTGCTTTCGGTCGTAGAAATTCTTGCCGAGCGCATTTGAGTTTGAGATTGACCGTGAGTCCCAAATCCAGTCGTCATGTAATTATGCCACCGCAGGTCTGCAAATGATCGCTATGAAGTTACATTAAAAAATAGCAATAAAAATATACTTAAACCTGCGAGCGAAAATTCGCAAACCCAATTGCAGAGCTATGGTGGAGAACACAATGCCCAATACACTCGATGTTAGTTCAGTCTTAGAAATCCTGCGACCTGTGCAAGACCCCGAACTGCAAAAGAGTTTGGTGGAATTGAACATGATTCGTAACATAAAAATTGACGGCGGTGTCGTCAGTTTCACCTTGGTGCTGACAACGCCTGCTTGCCCGCTGCGAGAATTTATTGTCGAAGATTGCCAAAAAGCGGTCAAACAGTTGCCAGGAGTCGAAAAAGTGGCGGTGGAGGTGACAGCCGAGACGCCGCAGCAGAAGGGAGTGGTCGATCGCCAAGGCATTGAAGGCGTTAAAAATATTATCGCAATTTCCAGCGGTAAAGGTGGAGTCGGCAAAAGCACGGTGGCGGTAAATGTGGCAGTAGCGCTGGCGCAAACCGGCGCCAAGGTGGGTTTGCTGGATGCCGATATCTATGGGCCCAATGACCCGACAATGTTGGGTCTGGGGGACGCGAAAGTGATGGTAAGGGACGGGAAAAGCGGGGAAAGCCTCGAACCCGCCTTCAACTACGGCGTCAAATTAGTGTCGATGGCGTTTTTAATTGACAAAGACCAACCCGTGATTTGGCGCGGCCCGATGTTGAACGGGATCATCCGGCAGTTCCTCTATCAGGTGAATTGGGGCGATTTAGACTATTTGATTGTCGATATGCCTCCGGGTACTGGAGACGCACAGTTGACAATGGCGCAGGCTGTGCCGATGGCTGGTGTGGTGATCGTGACGACACCGCAGACTGTGGCATTGTTAGACTCCCGCAAGGGTTTAAAGATGTTCCAGCAGTTGGGAGTGTCGGTGTTGGGAATTGTGGAAAACATGAGCTATTTTGTGCCGCCGGATATGCCCGACAAGCAATACGATATTTTCGGTTCTGGTGGCGGGGAAAAGACTGCTGCTGAGTTGGGAGTGCCGCTGTTAGGGCGCATTCCGCTGGAAATTCCGTTGCGGGAAGGTGGCGATTCGGGGGTGCCGATCGTGGTGGGGCAACCGGGTTCTGCTTCAGCTAGGGAGTTGCGGGCGATCGCGGGCCGCATTGCCGGTAAAGTTTCCGTAGCAGCCTTAGCCTAACTCACATCTTGGATTGTTAATCAGCTTTGGATGGGCGGGCGTCCCGCCCAACCCCTACTCCCCACAAGAAACCTGTTGAGTGTGTAGAACAGGCATCTTGCCTGTTGAGTGTGTAGAACAGGCATCTTGCCTGTTGAGTGTGTAGAACAGGCATCTTGCCTGTTGAGTGTGTAGAAC
>NZ_JAUBPT010000142.1:7542-20944 GCF_036700905.1 Microcoleus sp. S13_C3
AGGCATCTTGCCTGTTGAGTGTGTGGAACAGGCATCTTGCCTGTTTAGTGTGTGGAACAGGCAAGATGCCTGTTGAGTGTGTGGAACAGGCATCTTGCCTGTTTAGTGTGTGGAACAGGCAAGATGCCTGTTTTAGCATCAAGTCTCGATCGCCAAGAAAAGGTAAACTATAACCAGCAAACATAACATTGAAACAATTATGATTTTTCCAGGTTCGGCAGTTCGAGTTAAAGATAAGGGTGAGATTTACTACGCCTTTCAAGGACAAGTCCAGCGAGTTACCGACGGGAAAGTCGCGGTACTGTTTGAAGGTGGCAATTGGGACAAGCTGATTACGTTCCGCGTGTCACAGTTGGAACTTGTGGATGCTACGGCTGGTCGCGCGAAATAGTTCAGTTGTCAGTTGTCAGTTGACAGTTGTCAGTTGTAATTAGTTATTAGTTATTGTTTATTAGTAGCTACTTACAAATAATAATAAATAACAACCAACTGCCAATAACCAACTGCCAACTGTCAACAACCAACAACCAACTGCCAATAACCAACTGCCAACTGACTAATATGCGTTTACCTTTACCCCAATTTGCTACAAAAGAGCGCCATCCAGATCGCATTGCTGAGGTAATCGAGACGGCAACTTCGGAGTTTTTGGCTCAATGTTTGGAACCGGAAGACTTAAGCTTTCCCGTGATGCCGCCTTTTGGGAGTTGGGTGAAGGCTGAGGATGAAGAGTCGAAAAATCAAATTTACGGCGTGGTTTATTACGCTACGACTAGCCCGATCGACTCCGTGCACAGAGCTCGCGCTTTGGGTTTGTCGCTGGAAGAGTTGCGGGAAGAACAACCGCAGATTTTTGCGATGCTCAAAACCGAGTTTCGAGTGGCGATTGTGGGGTTTGAGACGGCGCCGGAAAGGTTGAACGGTCACGGCCCCTCTAGGGGTAAAATTTATCAGTATTTGCCGCCGCGCCCGCCACAAATTCACCAGGCGGTTTATCGCTGCGAACCCGATGAGGTGATTGATTTTACCGTGCAGTTGGATTTTTTGAGGACGCTGCTGGGGGTGGCTAATGCGCCGGTGGATGCGCTGACGGCGGCGGCGATTCGTGAGATTTATCAGTTGCGGATGCGCGATCGATCTTGGTTGGTGGAAGCGGGGAGGAGTTTGAGTGTTTTGTTGAAGGATGATTACGACAGGTTGAGGGTGATTTTGACTCAGATTCATCCGTAGGGTAAAGGTTAAGAATCAGAATAATAAACAGTGACATAGCCGTCGATCCAGTGGTCTTTATCTAAGGGATAACAGCTTATATGAAAGCCTTCTGGAGCATCTATAAAACCGGGTTGGGAGAGCATTCTTGCCTTAGCAGCTTCGGCTAATGTTTTAGTCGAATAAATACCGATAATTTTTAAGTCTTCGCGGTCATCTCCCAATTCATGGACGTGCTCAAGAATAAAGACATTAACCATTTTATGAAAATCCTTTCACAATCGCTCTTTAGGTTGATTATAGTACAATACGGTTCAGTTAGTGCTAAAAAAACCGATCGTGCGTAGGTTGGGCCCGTGGAACGAACCCTCCGTTTCACTCCGCCCAACATTTCCGCTACAATTTTCCTTAACTGAACCGTATTGGATTATAGTACATAGCATTCATTCCAACCAGGCATCTAAATCTAATGTAAAGTGATGGGTATTTTGCAGTAAAAAAGAGCGACCTTGTTTAACTAAATTGCCTTGACAAATAACCGGAATTCTGGCTTGATAAGCTTTGACTGCCAGTTCGTAGACTGGTTCTGCTAGTTCTAACTGAATGCGCCGCAGCTTGCCAACAATAACGCCCGTCAAAGTTAATTTTCCTGCTGATAATCCTTCTTGCAAGTTGGTAACTATGCCTTGAATGGTAATGTTAGGAACTGATGTCAAGAGATTGCTGAGAATTTCGAGCTGGGAACGATTTTCAGCAATTTCTAGGGTTTGTAAAACTTCAGCCATCCGGCGGGGAAAGTCTAAAAATTCTGGTTTTAATGGTAGCAGAATCTCTAACTCTTCTGAGGTTTCGCTGTGGCGATTCCAGAGAGAAGCTTTATCGTCAATTTGTCGCACTTCTTGCCAGCAATGCGTTTCGAGGTAAGTACGCACAATTTCTGGCTGTAGATTTTTGAGAATTTCGGGATCTCGAACGGTGACTATCATAGGGTTTCGCCTGCTTCTATTAGCTGCATGAGGGTGGTAAGAGCTTTTACATTAAGGAAGAAACGATCGCACTTAATTTAAAATGCGATCGCCCCCTTCAGTTTTGCAGAACACTGCGTCTGATGTAAAAGAGCATTTTTGCCCAATTTAATCTAAAGAAACATAGCGAATCAAACTCCGCATGAGCTTGCCGATAGTCGGGGCAGGTAAAATCTGCGACCATTCTTGAACTGCTGCAAAACGACGCAAGTAGAGTGCGCTAACAATTTTATCGATTCCCTTCTGGGAGCCAATCACCAGGATCAGCACAGGTTCCCGGTCTGGTTCAGCAGGCACAGGATTTGGCTCCGATGTCGGCGATGTCGGGATTTCGTTGATAAGTAGTAGGACACAATTAATTACACAAAAATTTGGGCTACAAGCCTTGTCTAGTAAAGAATCAGCAAAAAATCAGTGTGTAATTAATTCTGTCCAATTACTTATCTGTGGAAACAAAAAGCTGTGTTTGAGTCATTGCGGTCGATCTCCTCGATCTTATAGGTGCTAATTGTCAACTGATCGCAGTGTAGCGCATTAGATGACAATCAGCAACGTTTACAGGAGGGTTACTCTCTGACACAATCGGGAGCATGGGAAGAGCAGGTAAAGCCCTCAAAAAAATATTAGAGGCATACGATATCAGTCAATATCAATTGGCGGCAAAGATGGAAATTGATCGCTCAAACGTTAGCCGTTGGGTGAGTGAAGAACGAGATCCATCCGCTGAGGCGGTATTTGCGATTAAGCAAGCGTTGCAGACATTCAATCGGGAGGCTGCTGATGAATTCGTGAGGTTGTACCTGGGAAATGGCGAGGAAAACGGTTAGGTTATCAGGTGTGGAGAGTGTCGCACCGATCGCCCTTGCTGCATTCAAGGGCGATCGCCCATTAATTTGCAATAATTTATTTAAAGCGAGAAAGATTATATGTGGGTAGAGGTAACAGCGCTAAATCAAGTTCCCGAATGGGGTGTGTTGAAGGTAAAAGTTGACGAAAATTCAGTGATTTTGAATCGTCAAGGCATGAATGTTACTTGTTACCGCAATGCTTGCACTCATTTAGAATACCCGATCGACATGGGTAAGGTAAGCAGCGGTATCATTACCTGTCCGTTTCATAAGTATCAGTACAAATTAGATACTGGTAAATGTTTGAATGCACCAAGCGATGCCCTGGAATCTTATCCGGTAAAGATTGAGGGCGATCGCGTTTTTGTCGAGATAGATGAGTGATGATTCATGGATCAAATCCCCACTAGGCATGGAAAAACTAGAGATTGGAACAAAAAAGACTATGAAAAAATTAGGTTTGCGTTTTTCTGTGATGATGATGGTTGGCTTGGGAACAGTGACGATGGCGAGAAGTCAGCAAACACCACCACCGAGCAATAGCTATACTCAAACCGTGAAGCGGGAAGTCTTAGCGAGTGGTTATCCCAGTGAGGCAGAAGGTCGAATTTTAGAATTAGTACGTTATACCATTCCTGCTGGGGCAAAACTGCCACCTCATATTCATCCAGGGATGCAAATTGAAAAAGTTGAATTGGGGACGCTCACCTATAATGTTGTCAAGGGAACCGCGAAAATTAAACGCGCCAATGGTAAAGAAGAAACCCTAGACGCGGGCCAAACTACTCGTCTGATGGTGGGAGATTCTTTAGTTGAGCCAGGGGGCATGGTGCATTACGGTCAAAATGAAACAGAGGATCTGGTGATTCTGATTTCCGCTTCTCTGTTGGATTCTCAGAAACCGAAAGCAATTTTGATCGAGCCTTAATCGACTTTACTGGTGCTTGGTGGTGGCGGCTTAAAGTTTTGAATAAGCATCGGGGGTTAATCTGGTTTCCGAGTAATTAACCACAATCAGATTTGATCGAGGGTGCGGACTGAAGTCCCAACGATCGAAACGTTTTTGTTATGGTAATCGACCGGATATGATATCAGATATTCTCACGGCGGGTGCAGGTTTTCTTGCAGAAGTCGGTTTACTCCTTACCAGGCTCTGCCTGGTAATGCAGATTCGGAGGCTCTGCTTGGTTAATCGTTGACTGGTTCCCAAGCAAATCGCCTGGGAAGGAGTTAATTAACTTTCAAGCATCGGACTTTTCAACCTACCATTTTCGCGCGCCGCTGGCGGAGAAAAATCACCAAAAGCCCGATCGCACCTACCGTCAACAGTAGCCATTCTTCCGGTTCAGGAACCCCCGAAACATTCAGAGGATTATTCGGCTTACTCAACTCCTCCTTACCGGATTCTACCTCTCTGTCAAATCGATCGCTCTTAGCTTCTGCAGCTTTTAGTTGATCCCTTTGCGCGTCATTAACTAACACAATCATCGAAGAATAAGGCGTCACCACTTTGAAATTTTTAGCTACTGCGTGCATCGCATCCAGTTGTGTTAATTGACTTGAACTTTTCTGCTTGCTAAGTGCAGTTATCAACTGCCGCGCAGCTATGGGTTTAAACCCTTCATTTCCGGCATTTTTAGACTCTGCGACAGCCGCCGATTTTGCGTTTTTTTTCGACTGCGGGGTTTTGGCATAACTCCAAACATAGCCGTCAACAACATTAACTGTAGATTCGCCCGAAGCTGCTGTCGTTGCTACTCGCTGCATCGCCTCTTTCATATCTGTAGAAACTCCGCCACCGCTATCTTGAATAGCCTTCAATGTTGCGTCGTCGTAGCCGGGGGGCAAACCTCCCAAATGCACTGTCCATAGGGGTGCAGAGATGGAAAGTTTAAGTTTGCGATCGTCCGATAATTCGTAACTGTGGCGATCGCTCACCAAAAATACAGTATCGTAACTTTTATCGCCCCGCAACTGTGCAAACTGTTGCAGCATATCTTTGAGCTGGATGGTACCGTAAAATGTCACCTTTGTCGCATCTAAATTGCGTACATCTTCCACAAACTTAGGTGGCATTCCCGCAGCGCTGGCGACATACAAATCAACAGTATTTTTGCCTGCTGCATTAGCTTTCAACCATTCAAAAGTCTCTTTTACTTCCTTATTTCCCGCCGCCATGCTGCGAGAAGTATCGAGAATAACTGCAAATTTCTTGCCTTGGGGTAACGAGTAATTTGCATCAGCCAACGGCTTAGCAGAAATGATATTTCCTCCCGGTAGAACCGCCTGCTGCGCGGTTAGCGGTTGCTGTGCGACTGCGGGCAAAAAGGGTGGCAGCCAAGTTTCTCTTGCTTCTTTACCGCTGTATTTTACCTCTTTCCCGGCGATCGTGCGGCGAGTATTTTGGTTCCAAAAAATGTTGCGTTTCTCAGCCAAAACAGGCATAGCCCAACCCTGCGGCTGTCGCATGACTTTGTAAGTAAGCCACAGGTGCATTTCGGTTGGCCCTTCAGTTAGCGTGAATTCTCTTTTAGCCGGGATTGGAAAAGCCCGCAAACGGTATTGTTTGGGGCCAATTTGTTCTAGCAAAGCCGGATCGACTCTTTCTCTCACCTGTTGGTTGTAGACTTGCTGGGCGGCACCTCTAGGCGATACCGTAAATACAAAACGTTTGTTTAAATCGCCAGTATCTCCCAGCCAAACTCCTGTAACTGCGGCGCTTTCCGGCAGGGAAAAGTAGTAGAATACTTCTTGCAAGTTCGGCGTTTGATTTTTGTAAACTTCGTAGAGTTGAACGTCTGCCCAATCGCCGTTTTCTTTGACTGTCACTTCTTGCGACTGCAACCACACTTTTTCCTCATTGACATTCAGCAAACCGGCTTTTGCTTCTTCGCGATTTGATGTTGACTGAACCGCGTGTTTTACTGCTTCGGTGTCGCCTTTTTGCAGTTCCGTATCGAAGAATGCGCCGTAGAGTTTTTCGGCTTTTTCTACATCCGCACTAGAGCCTTGATACAAAAACGGCGACATTAAAAAATTATAGCTGTTCTGCAAGGTTTGAGCCGCTCCGTCAGGGAAAATCCAAATATTTTTGTATATCTCATAAATGTGGTTATTTTCTCCTACCGTGCTGAGGTAGCGGTAAGGGGACAAATAAGCGTTAACTAAGCCGGATCGAATCATATCAGACTTGGCTAATAAAGTTTGGCGAACCGTGTCATTTGCGGGGGGAGTCGCCAGCATTTTCATTACTGCAACTTGTGGCTGCTGCTGCAAAGCGGAGAAAATAGCCAGCCAAGCTGCTATGACTCCCAAACTTCCGATTAGCGCTTTATTTTTCCCGTATTGTGCAGCAAAACTCTGCCATATTTTCCGCCCGGAATGAATGTAGAGAAAGCCGTACAGCGAAGGCATGACAACGAACAAGCTACAGGTTAAACCAAACAATATAAACGATAGCGGTATCCAAATTAAAGCCGAGGCCCAGTCCCCGTATTTAAACATCTCCAGAAATGGTGAAACCCATGTAAACTTGAAAAATTGAATGACGACAAAGAAGAATCCATAAAGTGTATACAATGCCACAGGTACAGCGTAATAAATCAGCAAGGTTGCCGCCCAAATGCCAACTACTACCATTAAACTGTGACATCCTAATTGCAGCCACGCACTTCGCTTTTCTCCGATCAACCTGAAAAAACGAGGCTGTTTATTATGGGAATTCTGGGAATCGAAAATATTTTGAACATTTTCTCTTTTACCCAGATATCCGTACAGCATTTCCACTGAAAAGGCTGCAATGCACAAAGCAATAGTAGCGATGATTTGAGAACTAGCTGGAGTGAGTTCTCGTAGCAGGAACAAGCGGAGCAAACACAGCAAAAATAGCGGTGCTTCTACGCCGTAAAACCAACGCATTAGCTGTAGGGGTTGCTTGCCAAAACGCCTAGCTCCTATTACTGTACATACAGTGGGTACTGCGATCGTAGCTGCCATCGTCAAAGAAAACTCTAGCGGGATGATGCCATCGATTGTCGCATGAATTAATGGCACTCCTATAATAGGCAAAATTCCCAAGTAAACAATCGATAAAAATGTCAAATTCCAGACCCAAAAAATTGTTTTAAAAATTCCATCAAATACCTGTTTGATTTTCATTTATTTCTCCTTGTAAGCTTTGTTTAACGGTAGTGTATACATTACTCGCAAACTCTTTTACTTCCTGATTTTCGGCTTGTAACGAACTGTCAAATAAAATGGAAACTAGCACCCAATTGTGATTTTTGTGGGTGAGGTCGCTGCCGATACGGGACATGAAGTTATCTGTAGTTAGCTGTGCAGATTGCAGCCAGTATGCTGCTGATAATTGGTTGTTTTTGAGAGACAGCCAGCGCGCTGTTACTGAAGGAGTTAGCTGTTTTATTTCTATGCCATTGACGGGAATTCCGCTGGCTACAAAACACAACTCGGGGGCGTGATAAGTTTGCCAGGATGTGCTCGCTACTGTGAGCATGGAACCGCGCAAGTTGCCTGACACAAATCTCTTTTTCTCTGTTTGAGTGCCGGGGTAATTCCCAAAGAATTTTTGTTCGCTGGGATTCAGCGGGATTGATTCGGATACAATCGGGGCGGGAAATTTCAGGGGGGCGATCGCTAATTTTTCACTTTCTACATGATACAATTGAGAGATTGCACCCAAAACAGACACCGCCACAATTAGTCCGGGTTTTGCCAAAGGCTGATTTTTGAGTATTTCTAAATTTCGTTGCGAGTTAAAATCAATATCTTTTGTTTCTTGAAATTTCGGTACTTTTTGCAGCATCAACCAACTTAAGAAGCAAGCGCAGATTAAACCCACAATTCCTAGCGGTACGTGCAGCATTGGTGCATAGGTTGGCTGTTGGAAAACTTGGGCAACCAGCACTAGCACGGCAACCCGCAAAGCGTTGGCAGAGACCAACATTAAGAAGTTCGCAGCGCATACTGCCAGCCATTTTAAACTCAATTTACGGCTTTCCAGCCAGGTGGCAGCCAGCAAAAAGAGCGTTCCCACTAAGAGGGTTTTAATGCCGCTACAAGGCACGTCCACGTGAGCGATTCCGTTTTCCAAAACGATAATATCGTAAGAAGAAATAGCCCCAATGTGCAGCAGAGAAAGCAACTGTTCTACTACCTGAGCAGTGAGCACTCGCGCCGGCAAACCTAATCCGCTATTAAACTGACTATTAAATGGTAAAATACAAGCCAGCAAGCCCGCAACTGGCAAGTTTTTTTGCCAAAAGTTCTGCTCTACCAATAAGCCGCACAGCCCGTAAGTCCCGAGGATAAATAGCAGGACAGTAAGTTGTTTGATATCAATTATGTACTGAAGGGCGATCGAGCAAATACCCGCACCCAACATCAATAGCAGCGGATCTCGCCTCAAAACGAAATTGGGTGAAAATCCCGGCGGGCGATCCTCTTCGTTGGCGTAGCCCCCGTAGGGGCGGGCTGCGCTAACGGAGTTCCCAATCGATCGCACTACTAATGCTACAATCAGAAAGCCAATTACTATTTTATATAGTGTGGGTATCTCAACAAACGAGGATAACAGCCACTTAACAGCCGAGATATTGGCCCAAAACCAAGCAAGCGCCAGCAAAAAAGGAGCCAGCCAAACCAAATTAACCGCAGGATGAGGAGTAACAGAATCTGGAATTGCAGAATCAGTGATATTGGTGCGCTGCATGATACCGCTTGACATTCACGTTGGTGACATCTTAGCTCAGCCAATTTGGTAATGTCCAGACCGATTATTTAAGTTTTGTCAAGCTTCGATTTTCTCTACAGAGAAGCTAGCGTTATAATAATTAATTTTATCGGAGGTAAAAATGAGCGAAAAAAGCCCAGGATACAAAATTGTTAGCGATAACCGACAAGCGCGCCATCTCTATGAAATTATAGAGACATACCAAGTGGGAATCGAGTTGAAGGGAACCGAAGTCAAATCAATTCGGGAAGGAAAAGCAAATTTGCGCGACGGATATGGCTTAGTTCGGAACGGGGAACTGTGGCTGATCAACGTTCACATTTCGCCTTGGAGAAGTGCTAGCAACTATTTTAATCACGAACCCCGCCGCACACGTAAATTGCTGATGCACAAACAGGAAATTCGCAAATTAATTGGCAAAGTGGAAGAAAAAGGGTTGACTTTAGTGCCGTTAAAAATGTATTTGAAAGGCGGCTGGGTAAAACTGGATATCGGTTTGGGTAAAGGGAAAAAACTGTACGACAAGCGCGAAGATTTGAAGAAACGGGAAGACAAGCGGGATATGGAAAGAGCGATGAAGCAATTTTAGTCAGTAGTCAGTAGTCAGTAGTCAGTAGTCAGTAGTCAGTAGTCATTAGTCAGTAGTCATTAGTCATTAGTCATTAGTCAGTAGTCATTAGTCATTAGTCAGTAGTCAGTAGTCATTAGTCATTAGTCATTAGTCAGTAGTCAACAATTCCCCAGTCATTAGTCATCAATTCCCCAGTCATTAGTCAACAGTCAACAGTCAACAGTCAACAGTCAACAGTCAACAATTCCCCTGCCATCAGTCATTAGTCATTAGTCATTAGACATCTCCGAAAAATCAACTAAAATCTTTGCTACTCGAAGGTTGAAAGTTAATTTATGGAGATGTTTATTACTCAGGAGTCATTAGTGATTAATGATTGGTAATTGCTGATTAGTGATTGATTATTTTAAATCTAGTTCGGTTAATTACCCATCATAAAATTGTTTGATATCCCCCGTTGAGAATTTTGAGGGCTTTCGTGGTCACTACAAACATCATTAGAGTTGTAGCGCTTCTCAAGCGTGGTGAGGTATGGGGGCGAGTCCTATGCCAATGCCCAATGCCCAATGCGCTATGCCCTATGCCCAAGAACACCTCATGTTATTGAGAAATGCTATATCTTATCTCCTCATACAGTCGCATACTGTCGATCGCCTGACCCCTGACTAAGTATTATTACTTAGACAAGGCGAACAGTTCTACCTTCTTCCTGCTTCCCGGTTCTTTTTTCCTGAAAATATCCGGATGGCTTGTGGAGCCTCATGAATGATTAACCTATGCTCGAATACCTCTGGGTAGTGGGAACATTACCCAAGCATTCGGCTGTGGACTGACAAACTCTTATGAGAAATAGGCTCAAATATGAGTCATTTCGTAAGATTATGAAGCCATTAGGGCGGCAATTAAATCTGGCAAACAAAATATCGCTCAACTCTCAAGTTAAAAAATGCTAAAAATGACACCATTAGCTAACATTTTCAATGCCATGAAAGAGCCACCAAAAAAGCATCAGAACTCTAAGTGGGGAGCTTTCTTGCTGATGCTAGCAGTAGGCTTTGGCGGCTGGCAAATTGGGTTGCCGGAACTGGCCTCTTTTTTTAATAAGATGGCTTTTGAAAACTACAAAGCCAATCGATTGGCTGATACTCAACAAGCATATGAGTTAGCGCTCAGGGTAGATCCCAAAAGCCGAACAGCTCTTTACAATTTAGGATGGCTTTGCGAAGAGGTGCAAGATTTACAATGCGCCAGAGGAAAATATCTACAAGCTGCCAAACTCGGTCTGCCTGCTGCTTACAGCAACCTGGCTCGATTATATATAGTTGATCAAAAAAACTATCCGGCTGCGGTTCACTTCCTGTGGCAAGGTTTGAAATTAGCTGAGGACGATCAAGTAAAATATTCTTTACTCAAAAACTTGGGATGGGCTCGCCTGGAACAGGGTCGATATTCAGAGGCATTGCAACATCTGGATGCAGCGATTAAACTTGATAGTGAAGGACCAGCAACTTACTGCTTAAAAGCGCAAGTCCTAGAAAAGATGAAAAATACGAAGGAAGCGCTACCGCAGTGGAAAATTTGTCTAAAGTATGCGGATTCTCAAGAACTCGATGAGGATATATGGATAGGGATGGCACGTCAACGATTAAACGAGGAAAAAACAAATAAATGAAACGCACAGTTTTGTTTTCATCAACCATACTGGCAATTATAACGGTATTGGAGCTAAGTCAAGCCTCAACAGCACTGCCAACTCCTTCGACTGTTAAAATTACAGTTAATAAATCAGTCGAAACGCCGTTCGACTCGAATCAGTCGAGGCGACGGCGGCGGTGCATAGATAAAGATGATGATTATATGTGTCCGAGATTCATCATGCCTTCGGAGAGCGAAGAATAAGAGTTATTTTCAATAAATTTGGTAGAGTGTACCATCACCACTTTACAGCCACAGGTATGTAGTATGTAGTAGTATTATGCAGGGTGCGCGGTCCGCACCTTATAGCATTTGAGATTTGAGATTAAGAATTGAAGAATTGGAAATAACTTATGGCGATAAGGGTTTGCAGCTTGCATAAAGCTGCATTCTTTTTTTGCACTGATATAACTCTTAATTATTGCTGTATCGGCTATTGCTGGAATCCGCACCGGGCGCAGGGCTGTTTCATTCGACCTCGGGGCAAACCCTCGTGAAGAGCCCCGACATTTGAAACATCGATTTCATCATTCGTGGAGGGGGTAGGCATTCTTGGCACTACCCCTACAAAACGATGATTTCCCTGAGAATGAAACCGCCCTGTCACCGGGCGGGGTTTTATCCCCGGCAGCAATTCTATCTACTTGCCCTCCGTCAAAGCAGAATCTTGCTGCTGCGGGTGCGAGTTGCTGTAAAAACTAGCAATAATCGCCACCATCAACCACCAAAGCATATTAACTTCTGGCCGGTACCAAACTGTATCGACAAAACCGTGGGCCATCATGCCAGCTAAAGTTGCGATCGCCCCAATCAACCAAAACCCCTGATTCGATTTGAGATTTGGGATTTGAGATTGGGGATTTTGGGATTCTTCCTCTAAACTAGAGATTTTAAATTGTGAATCCCGCAGATTTTTGATCTGCAATAAACCTTGATTGACGGTGACAGTCATCAGCCACAGGAAACACATTAAACCGATAAAACCCGTTTCCACCGCAATTTCCAACAGCACGGAATAAGCGCTTAAAGCAGTGAATCTCGGCTTCATGTAAAGCGGATAAACTTTATTAAAAGCAGTGTTGCCCGGCCCAATTCCGAGAATTGGTCGATCGCGAATCATGTCAATCACCGCCGTCCAAACATTAATCCGAAAATTGTTGCTGCTGTCACCTCGGCCGATAAACATACTCGAAACTCGATCGCGCAGAGGTTCCACTAAAGCCACTCCCAAAATTAAGGCTCCAGCCAAACCTCCTAACCCTAACGGCAGCGCCCAATTTCGCCAGAACCGAGGCATCAAAGGGTTGTACCAGTACCACAGCAGCACTAAAAATACCACCAGTAGAGCCACAAAACCGATCCAAGCACCCCGGCTGTCCGTGTAGCGCAAACACGCGCAATTCACCACCAGCATCGTCAGCGCTAAAACTCTTGTTCCCCATCCTTTCCACACAAAAAGTGCGGCGGCGCTCAATGCAATGGCCGGCAGTAAATAGGAACCAAGCAAGTTAGGATTTCCCAGAAAGCTGTAAACTCGCGTGACATTGGCTTGAGTAGAAGTCGGATCGTTCCAAGTAGCTAAGGGCGGCACTTTGTCAATCCACTGCCGCACGCCGTAGAAACTGACAATTAAAGAGACGTTCAAAAATACGGCAATTAACCACGATCGCCAACGGGGCGATCGCAATATCCGAGCCATCAGCGCAAAAAACAGCAAATACAGCGTTAGCTTGCTCCAACCAGTAGCAGCGGCGACTTTCACCGGCGACATCGCCGTTGCGACGGTGGCAATGCCCCAGTACAGCAGTACCAGCAAGTGAATCGGCGTGAAGGGGATGTCGCGATCGTCCGAAACAGTCAGCAGCACCCAAAATGCAGCGCTAGCCGCCATCAACACCCCCACCAAGGCATTGTTTACAAACGGTGCCAAACCGAAAGTCAAGGCCAGCAAAACAAAACCCAAGGGTTCGGCCCACTGCATCAGCCAGCTACTCTGCCGCCAACTGCGTAAAGAGCCGATCGCCAAATTGAATAAATAACTTCTACTTTGCCACTGAGAGAGCGGCAAATTTGCCAGAGTTAACTGTTGCCAAACTGAATTCATTGCTATTTTAGATTTGTACTTAGTAATCGGGCATTGGGCATCGGGCATTGGGCATTGGGCATCGGGCATCGGGCATCGGGCATTGGGCATTGGGCATTGGGAAAAAGGTAATTGTTATTTCTAACAACTGCCAACTGCCAACTGCCAACTGCCAACTGCCAACTGCCAACTGCCAACTGCCAACTGCCAACTGTCAACTGC
>NZ_JAUBPT010000143.1:0-1673 GCF_036700905.1 Microcoleus sp. S13_C3
CCATCCCAGTATGCAATCCGCACCCTCGATACGGTAAAAGTCAAGGGAAAATCTGAATTAGTAACAGTTTATGAGGTGTTTGATGCCGATCCGCCAGAAATTAAAGAGGGCAAGTTAGCTAGGCTGGAATTGTTTGCAGAAGCTAGGGCACTTTACTCGGAAGGGAAGTTAGCTAAAGCGGCGCGGCTTTTTGAAGAGTGTTGGCGTCAGAATCCGGGCGATGCCGTGGCTAAAATGTACTGGGAACGCTGTCAGTCTGCATTGGTGACTCGCACAAAAATCAAAGACAGACTAAACAATTTACATTAAGCGGTTGCTATACCTGAAAATCAAAGCAAAAGTACGATCGACTGCTGAGACATCATACAAACTAGGCGATCGCGATCGGGTAGGTATGTTGTGGCGCTTTAGCGCTAAAGCGCAACAACATACGAAGTCTAAAAAGTTACTGCCTGAACTATACTGCTGGCAGTGACTCCTTTCAAAACAGCTAAATATTCCCCTGTTACCTGATACTGAATTATAGTATCGCGAACATTCGCGCCGGTTCCTTGAAAAATATTTAACTGGCTAAAAGCAAGGGGGCTAATTAAATCAATTTTGTCTTGATTTAGGGTGAAATCATTAATCACATCGGCGGCGGCTAAGTCTGTTCCACCAGTATCGATCGCGATCGCAAACACATCAAAACCCAATCCGCCTGTGAGAGTGTCGGCACCCTTTTCTCCAAATAAGTAGTCATTGCCCGCGTCGCCAAACAATATATCGTCGCCATCGCCTCCGTAAATGCGATCGTTTCCCTTACCTGAGTAAATCAAGTCAGTACCGCCGTCACCCTGAATAAAATCAATCCCTTGGCCGCCAAAAATAATGTCATTGCCATCACCGCCGCTGATGCCGTCATCCCCTTTTTGTCCGTAAAGCAAGTCATCGCCTGCCTTGCCATGAAGATAGTCATTACCGGGGCGTGCGTAGATAATGTCATTCAATGCCGATCCTGTGACGCGATCGTCCTTATCTGTCAAACCGATTACTGACTTTTTCAACAAGGTTGTGACATCGCCTAAGTTATCGTTATCGCTGATATTGACTGTGAGAGGGGCGACGAGATTATTATACAATGTGTCATCGCTGGTAGTGGCGTGGCTAATTGGGCTGACACGATCGCCCTCAACAACCGCATCGTCAACCGCAGTCACCGTTACCGTTTGGGGGACATTCCAATTGGCGGGAGTAAAAGTAAGGGCAGATAGGCTGACAGTAACTTGGCTTTCAGGGGTAATAACGACGGTGACATTAGCAGTTGGCTGAGTATTTAGCCGCACTTTGTATATATCGCTGCCCAAGCTTTCGAGTACGTCGGTACTGCCAAGTGGTTCAAGGAAAATGACAGCGGGAGTACCTGGAGTTGGCGTGGGAGTCGGAGTTGGCGTGGGAGTCGGAGTTGGCGTGGGAGTCGGAGTTGGCGTGGGAGTCGGAGTTGGCGTGGGAGTCGGAGTTGTTGTCGGAGTCGGAGTTGGCGTTGGAGTCGGAGTTGGCGTTGGAGTCGGAGTTGGCGTGGGAGTCGGAGTTGGCGTTGGAGTCGGAGTTGTTGTCGGAGTCGGAGTTGTTGTCGGAGTCGGAGTTGTTGTCGGAGTCGGAGTTGTTGTCGGAGTCGGAGTTGTTGTCGGAGT
>NZ_JAUBPT010000143.1:1773-6581 GCF_036700905.1 Microcoleus sp. S13_C3
CGGAGTTGGCGCAGTGTCGTTATCAGTAATAGCGACGCTAACAGTCGAAATTGTGATGCCGTTATAATTAACATCGCTACTGGTAGAACTAGGCGCGATCGCACCTGTATGATTTCCTTCAACTAAATTATCGTCAAAAGCAACAACCGCAACAGTTTGAGCAACATTCCAATTAGTGCTGTCAAAATTTATCGACGAAATCGGATTAATTTGACTGCCTGTATCAAAGCTAATCGTAACAGGTGCAGTCGGCTGAGTATTTAACTTAACACTGTAACTTCCAGTTGCACCGCCTTCAGTCGCAGTCGTGGTGGTAGTGTTAACGGTGAAACCTGCGGTGTCATCATTAGTGACAGTTGTTGCGGCCGCATCAGCGGTAATAGTAGGAGTTGAACCTGGTGCGACAGGATTAGACAAGGTGAGGGTAACAGTTTCGTCAGGTTCGATCGCACTGTCGCCTAATACATCGAGAGTAATCGTTTTGGATGTCTCACCAGTGGCGAAATCGATCGTGCCAGTGGTAGCCGTTGCCCCAGAAGTGCCGCCGATATTATTGTAATCGCTGACGTTGGTAGCAGTTCCCGCGATCGCATAATTGACGCTACTCGCTACACCAGCACCGCCGCTACGAGTCACCGTAAAAGTTAGAGGAGTTGTGCCGCTATTACCTTCAGGAATGCTGGCAGTACCAGCGGCGACGGCATAAGAAACAGTACCGTTAGCAGCAATAGTTAGTGTGGTTTGAGCCGTTGTACCTGCAACCCCACCAGTAATTGTGCCAAAGTTGAGAATTGCGGTTTCGGCGTTTTCAGCTATGTTGTCAGGTTTGATAGTAACTGCAACATTCTGGGTGAGTGCTGCACCTGTTGCACCTGCGGGGAATGTAATCGAGGGAGGTAAAATAGTGTAGTCAGAATTTTCGGTGGCTGTGCTGCTGGGGTCGATCGCAATTGGCACAGTTACATCAGCAAAAGGAGTGCCGCCGCTGAGGGTAACGGGAATATTAACTACTGTGTCTGTTGTTCCTTCAGTACCGCTGTAAGTTGCAGCCCCGAAATTAACTGTATTGGGTGTATTTAGCAGCACAGAAACGTTGCCTGAACCGTTGTTCGCTACTGCCAAATCCGGGAGAGTGTCAGCATTAAAGTTGCCTGAAATAAGGGAAATTGGATCTGTCCCCGCAGCAAAGTTAATGGGTGAACTAAAACCGCCACTGCCGTTGCCTACTAAAATTGCAGCGCCACTGGTTCCTGTTACTGCTAAGTCAAGTCTGCCATCTCCGCTAAAGTCTTTCACCACAATGCCGTTAAGCCCTACCCCTGCGCTAAAATTAGTGACTGCACCAAAGCTGCCCGTGCCATTTCCCAAGAGAATTGAAACATTGTTAGATCCGTCGTTAGCTGTGGCCAAGTCGAGGTAAGTGTCTCCGTTAAAGTCCCCAGTGGCGATCGAATTTGGATTTTGCCCAGCCCCCAAATTAGTAGCTGCACCAAAGCCGCCCGTACCATTTCCTAACAGAATTGAGACATTATTAGAGAGGCTGTTGGCAACGGCTAAGTCGGGGAAACTGTCAGCGTTAAAGTTGCCTACAACAACCGCAATCGGAATCGCACCAACATTGAAATTAGTGGCAGCGCCAAAGCTTCCTGTACCCGTTCCCAAGAAAATTGAGACGCTACCAGAAGGACGTACAGGGTCAGCGTTTACTACTGCTAAATCTAGGAAATTGTCGGCATTAAATTTCCCGACAGCTACGGAAACGGAAGCGAATCCGGCATTAAAGTTGCCACCGGCGATAAAGTTACCAGTACCATCCCCCAAGAGAATTGAGACAGTGCTGATGTTACTACTACTATTTACTACTGCTAAGTCTGGGAAATTGTCATTGTTAAACAGTCCCGATGTGACGGAAACGGGATTTAAACCTACGGCAAAGTTGGTAGCCGTGCCAAAACCCCCTGTGCCATTCCCTAACAAAATGGAAATGTTGTCGTCATTCTGGTTTGTCACTACCAAGTCGGGGAAGGTATCAGCGTTGAAATCCCCTACATTAATACCTCTGGGATTTGTCCCCACGCCAAAGTTTGTTGCAGCGCCGAAAGTTGAGAGAACATACTCGTAAGCTGCTAATACTTCGGGTTCAAATACTAGCGGTGTTTTAATTTCTCCGGTTCTCACTTCTAATTCCCAGTCGCCGCCTTTTGCAGCACTTCCCGTCAGCTTTTTGGAAGCTGCCACCGACGCGCCAGTTAACTCACTCAGGCGTTGGAGGAATTGGTTAGGTTTTGTGGGCTTTGTAGCACTTTCAACTGGGCGGTTAAAACCGCTACTACACAAACTAAACCCGCCTGCGCGGGTTGAAATTCCATAGTCCGCGCACCATCCGGACTTTGTTTGTATAGCCGCGAATTCTATTCGCCGGGGCTGATCAACAGCCGCGACATTACACCCGTAGAGGAGAATATCGGCACCGGGAATTAATGCTTTGCGCCACTGTTTGAGTTGAGGGGCGAAACTTTCTATGTTGCTGCTGTTGAGTGTATTTACACCGAGATGTACTGCACCTGGACTACCGTGAGAGATGATGTGGATTGCTTCTATATTTTGTTCAATTGCTAGCCTTTCGGTAATTTGCTCAATGCCATCCCGCGTTTCATCTAGGATAATTACCTCAGCATTTGGGGAAATGCCGCTAATTAAACTCTGATAATCTTCAACATTTGAGTCAATAAAAACTAGAATTGAAACAAATTTTTGCTGTATCATTATGCAACCTCTTTAATTGTTAAACTTTATAGATTTCACTAAAATATAACTTACAGCAAATTCCACCTTCATGAAGTAGCACTGCCTATCGTTTTATCCCCGTAGGGACACTCCAAAAGCCCATTAGTGTCAACTTAAGCTCAAACCCAGTCAGAGACTGTTGTTTGACTATTAAATCTCGATCCCCCCTAGCCCCCCTTAAGAAGGGGGGGATAAGAGTCTTATCAAAGTCCCCCTTCTTAAGGGGGATTTAGGGGGATCGAGATATGTGCAACTTCACATTAAATTGGTATTACGATTGCTTTGTTCCTCGCAATGACATTACCAAGGACTCCCAATCATGGTGAAGGCAGACCAATAGTAAGGATGGGAGAGATTTTCATTAGTCAGTTGAGCTAATTCTGGCGGTAATTCTAACTCCTTATTTAAGTTTGACAAAATTAAACGACCATTTTTAATGCGAACTTGACCTTTGATCATGGCGATTTGAGCTTGCCGTAAGGCTTCGGCTTTAATCGGCGCGACCTTTAACTGATGGTAAAATTCAGCCATTAACCCTAAAGTACCTTCATCGCTGACATACCAAAGACTCGCCAAAACTGACTTCACCCCCGCTTGCACAGCTAACCCCGCAAAACCTAATTCGGTGTCATCATCACCCACAGCAGTTTGGCAAGCGCTCAACACCAATAGCTCAACTTTAGGTGGCTGATTCCACCCTAGTTGCCGCACGCGATCGAGTGTTAACCTGGTGTCTGATAACTGAATGTAAGAATTGCTCGGTGATCCTGGGTTAAAGTATCCGTGAGTGGCGAGGTGAATAATCCCATAGGGTCTGTCTTTGCGCTGTGACCTAAGATTGTTGAGAGTAAAGGTTTGGTTGAGGAAGGATTCGCCTTTCCATTCGGAGGCAATAGCGTTAAGTTCTGCAGGCACTGCTGGCAAGGGTGGGTTATTAGTAAATTGTGAGGCTCCCATTGCTAAAACTTCAGCATTTTTAACACTTGCATAGCTAGTATCGGTTAAGTTGACGCTGGGAATGAGTCCGATGCTGTACTTTTCTACTAGAAATTGAGAACCGTCATGGAGGGCGGCTAAGGGGAGCAATCGCAACCCTGCATCCATACTAAAAACTAGCGTATCGATGCCCTGAGCTTTCAAATCAGCTTCCAAGGGCGCAATTATCCACTGGTAAAGTTGTTGGGATGCTGGCAAATAGCTCTCAGTATTGATGTTTCTGGAAGTAGTGAGTTCAGAGCTGAAATTGGCTGCGACTTGCATCAAAGTTTCGCGCCGGGCGGCGGGGATGGCTTTATGAATAGGGATGCCGCTAGGGGGGACTACGATCAGGTCTAATTGTTCAGGGCGGGAGAAGGCGTAGATAATGGCTGGTTTTTTACCAGTTTGGCTGGCGATGATTCTAGTTCTTTTCTGTATGGCGGTAAAAGATTGCAAATCGCGCCTGATTTCCTGATTAATGTATGAGCCCACTTGTTCACTGTAGAAGATATCGATAAAGAAAAGGGCTTGTGGGATATCGCCTCTATCGATTAGCCGTGTGATATCGCTGCGGCTAACTATATTTAGAGGCGATGCCGTTTGGACAATTTCGCTTACCCAATCGGATCTGTAGTTAAAAAGAGATTCAATTCTATTAATGATATTCAAATTGCCAGATTGAGCGATCGCATTGGTAATTGAAATATCCGGTAATGTCGTTTGTTCTGATATTGGAGATGGTGTTTGTTCTGATATTGGAGATGGTGTTTGTTCTGATATTGGAGATGGTGTTTGTTCTGATATTGGAGATGGTGTTTGTTCTGATATTGGAGATGGTATTTGTTCTGATATTGGAGATGGTATTTGTTCTGATATTGGAGGTGGTGTTGAAGATGGTGTTGGTGGTGGTGTTGAGGATGGTGTTGGTGGTGGTGTTGAAGATGGTGTTGGTGGTGGTGTTGGAGATGGTGTTGGAGATGGTGTTGGAGATGGTGTTGGAGATGGTGTTGGAGATGGTGTTGGAGATGGTGTTGGAGATGGTG
>NZ_JAUBPT010000143.1:6681-20906 GCF_036700905.1 Microcoleus sp. S13_C3
TCGGTTCCGGCGTTGGTAGTGGGGTTGGTAGTGGGGTTGGAGATGGTGTCGGTTCCGGCGTTGGTAGTGGGGTTGGAGAAGGTGTCGGTTGTGGTGTCGGTTCCGGCGTTGGTAGTGGGGTTGGAGAAGGTGTCGGTTGTGGTGTCGGTTCCGGTGTTGGAGATGGTGTTGGTTCCGGTGTTGGTTCCGGTGTTGGTTCCGGTGTTGGTTCCGGTGTTGGTTCCGGTGTCGGTTCCGGTGTTGGCGATGGTGTCGGTTGCGGTGTTGGAGATGGCGCGCCAGAACTGATCGCAATATTGCCCTGAGTGTAAGTGCTAGGCGGCACCGGCACCGGGAATTGTGGCGAAATAGTCTCCGAACCTGATGTAATGGCTCCCGCCGTCCCATTCGTTGTCGCATCGCCGACAATAAAAGGTGTAGTAGTGCTCCCCGCGTGGCGAATAGTAATCGCGCCGCCACCCGTGCCATTAGCGCTGGAAATGCTCGCATTTACACCGCTGCTATCTGTAAAAGTGCCGCTGACTGTGAGAAGATTGCCAGCCGTGAGGTCAATACTGCCGCCAGTAGACTGAAGAGTGCCTGTAACGGCGATGTCGCTGGCCGCTTTGAGAGTAATATTACCCCCAGAAGTGGCGATCGCATCCAGCGCAATGCCCCCTCCTGACTCCAAAATCACAGGCCCGCCTGCTGTCGAAATCGCTCCCACTCCGATGCTATTGCCCGAAGCAACACCCGGTGAAGCAAAAAATGTCTCCCCTGCGGTGACATTCGGCGGCAGATTCGCAGCATTCGCCAGAGTCGAAACCCTCGATCGCAAAATTAAAGCTGCACTACCTGAAAGCACCGCCGCATCTGGATCGGCGGAACCTGACAAAGTAGTATCTGGCCCATTGATGGTAATATCTCCCGCCGCGATCGCGCCTTTTGCTTCTACCTTAAGTGAGGTTCCAGTATAATCCCCAAATCTCACATCTCCCTCGGAGCTAATAATCGGGTCGTACAAACTCAGAAAACTGCCGCCGTTGCCAGACAATGTGAGAATAGAAAAATTACCACGGGCAGCGAAGTGAGCATCACCGGAAACATTGCCATTGCTCAATAATGTGATATCCCCTGCGGATTGGAATGCAGGGCTAGGGTAATTTAGCGCGAAGATATCAATATTTTGATTACCTTGTATAGTAAGATTGCCGCCTGCGATCGCCCTGAAAGGATAACTGCCATCCCTCACCCGCACCGTATCTCCTGCCAACAGAAACAAATTGTTCTCAGTAAGTAGCTGGCTTTCTACCAAAGTGAGATTACGTGCAGCCGAGAGTGTAGCATTCTGACTATTAACAGTAGAACTAGCGATCGCCACATCCCCGCTTTCCACCCTCAAACCCGCCGTCAAAACCACTTCTCCTGCACCGTTAACGGAGACGCCAGTAGCAGAGTTCTCACCTGCGCCAGCAAGCAATTGCGGAAGAGACAAAGGCAGAGATAATTGCCCATTCTGTGCCAACAATCCCCCGTCAACAACCCCAATTTCTAAACTTAATAAATGCCCTTCTTGACTAATACGAACAGCATTTTTACCGGGGACAGCAGCGACAATAATATTACCTTGGGGAGCATGGAGAGAACCCGTGCTGACGACAGTACCGCCGATTAAAGTTATACTTTGTCCCGGCAAAGCAGCTAAATTACCTGCATTAATAATACTTCCCGGTTGGCTTAGATTAAAGTAAAAAGTGTTCGGAGTTCCTATCAGGGTACTGTAATCGTTCGCTCCAGCCACATTGAACAAACCCGAATCAAAACCGATGTTAGTAGCAGTAGTAGCTGTAAAAGCAGCCGGAAGATTCAAGCTCGCATTAGGGCCAAAGATAATGCCCGAAGGATTTATTAAAAACAGGTTGGAATTGCCACCAATTACTTGAATTAAACCATTAATAATAGAAGGATTGCCGCCTACTACCCGTCCTAAGATGTTCCGAATAGCGGGATTAGAGATAAAATTAGCAGTCTCCCCTTCCCTAAGCCCAAACTGTTGAAAACTGTGGAAAAGATTCGCTCCATCTCTAGAAGTTTGGCCGCCTGTAATATTCAAGCGATCGCCACTAGGTGTGACAGTAGTGCCAGTGCGATCGTGTGCAGGAACAATGGGTTGTGCTTGTACCACCGCTGTACTGACAATAGTGGCTGCGCTCGCTAGCATTGCAGCACCATGTATAGAAAATAAGGCTAGTTTCATTAGCTTTGAGCTGGCAGAGCACGTATCTGACAATTATAATTTTAAGGTATTAGCTACTCAGTGCGGTCAACTGTGGCGTAGACTTAGCGATTAAGAACCTCGTCACCATCAGGGCGGTTGCTATACCTGCATATCACATTCTGCACTCTCAACTGTCACGATCGGTTTTTACTTGTTTTTAGCCAGCAATACAGGTAGGATTTATAGTTTTATACCGTACATAGACTGATAAAAAACGTTTTAAAGCCATAATTTATTACTTTAAAAATAGAGTTTTCTGCGTAATTATGCTGTGTCACACTCCAGGCTGCGTAATGTGGGCTGAAAATCAAAGCAAAAGTGCGATCGACTGTTGGTGCACCATACAAATTAGGCGAGCGCGATCGGGGCTACCACAAAGTATTTGCAGGCTGCTACCGGACAAACTAAACATTTGTTACAAAAAGATTTTTTTTTCCTTTCAAACGCGCTATTGTATACAGAAAGCTAGTGCGTTTTGAGTTAGCTTTAATTTTTACCAAAAAAACCAATATGCTCTCTATTCCAGGCGTTGCTGTCCAGACGCTGCTTTACGAAAGTGTCAACTCTCTGGTTTACCGGGCGATTCGGGAAGCAGATAAAGAGCCAATTATCCTCAAACTGCTCAAAGAAAACTACCCCACACCTCAAGAATTGGTGCGCTACCGCACCGAATACCGCATCACCCAAGAGCTAAAAGAGCCGGGAGTCATACAAGTTTATGACTTGCAAAAATACCAAAATAGCCTCGTGATGTTTGTGGAGGACTTTGGCGGCGAATCCTTGACAATTTGGATGCAGCAGCCCTCCTTTACTCTAGAGGAATTTTTGCAAATTGCGATCGCCACCACGGAAGCATTAGGGCAAATTCACAGCGCCAATATTATCCACAAAGATATTAACCCCTCAAATATTGTTTACAACCCGGAAACGGGACAATTAAAAATTATTGACTTTGGCATTTCTACTCAGCTAACCAGAGAAACACCGATACTGAAAAACCCCAATGTTATTGAAGGCACCCTCGCTTACATATCGCCGGAACAAACTGGCAGGATGAATCGCACTCTCGATTACCGTACTGACTTTTACTCGCTTGGCGTCACCTTCTACGAATTGCTGACAGGAAAACTGCCTTTTGAGACAGACGATGCTTTAGAGCTAGTTCACTGCCACATTGCTAGACAGCCAGTTCCGCCGCACGAAATAGAGCCAGAAATTTCCCTAATTGTCTCGCAAATTGTCAGTAAACTGATGGCTAAAAATGCGGAAAACCGCTATCAAACTGCATTAGGATTGAAGCAGGATTTAGAAACTTGTCTGTTTCAATTACAAGCAACGGCTAACATTGAGCAGTTTGCCTTGGGAACGCGGGATATTACCGACCGTTTCCTAATTTCCGAAAAATTATACGGTAGGGAAACTGAAATTTCTCATCTCTTAGCCGCCTTTGAACGAGTTAGTACAGGTAGCGCCGAAATGATGCTGGTGGCTGGCTTCTCTGGCATTGGTAAAACCGCAGTAGTGAACGAAGTCCCTAAGCCGATCGCCCGAGTTAGGGGCTATTTTATTAAAGGCAAATACGACCAATTCCAGCGAAATATTCCCTTCAGTGCATTTGTGCAAGCATTTCGGGAATTGATGGGACAGTTATTATCAGAATCCGATGCTCAGTTACAAACCTGGAAAACCCAGATTCTGATCGCAGTAGGCGAGAGCGGGCAAGTCTTGATTGAGGTGATTCCTGAGTTAGAACGCATCATTGGCGCTCAACCGGCTGTACTAGAACTGTCGGGGAGTGCAGCACAAAATCGCTTTAATCTGCTGATGCAGAAATTTGTGCAAGTATTTACCCAAGCCGAACATCCCTTAGTGATATTTTTGGACGATTTGCAGTGGGTGGACTCGGCATCTCTGAAGTTGCTACAAGTATTGATGGAGGATACGGGGCATCTGTTAGTATTGGGTGCTTATCGAGATAATGAGGTGTCCGCTGCTCATCCGTTTATGTTAACAGTGGATGAGATTGTGAAGTCTGGGGCAGCAGTGAATACGATTACCCTGCAACCGTTGAGTTTAGCAGATATTAATCAGTTAGTGGCAGATACGCTGATTTGCGATTTATCCTTAGCCGGGCCCTTGACAGAATTGGTTTATCAAAAAACCCAAGGTAATCCCTTTTTCTCCACTCAATTCCTCAAGGCGCTGCATGAAGATGGGCTGATTATTTTTGACCCCCCTGTGTCCCCGACCCCCCTTTCATCCCCCCTTACCAAGGGGGGACAGAGGGGGGTACAAGGGGGGTGGCAATACGATATTGCTCAAGTTACATTTGCCCACACCTCGGATGTGGTGGAGTTGATGGCAGCGCAATTGCAGAAGTTGCCCAAAGAAACTCAGGATGTTCTCAAGTTGGCGGCTTGCATTGGGGCGCAATTTGATTTAGAGACATTGGCCATAGTCAACGAAGAACTACCCGAAGAAACAGCATCAGCGCTGTGGAATGCCTTGCAAGAAGGACTCATTTTAGTGATTGGAGAAGGCTATAACTTCATTCAAGCAGATGCTCAATCCCCGAATCAGTCTGTTGCTAATCCAACTTATAAGTTCCTGCACGATCGCGTCCAGCAAGCAGCTTATTCCCTAATACCCGAAAACCAAAAACAAGCCACTCATCTCAAAATTGGACAGTTACTCCTACACCAATATTCCGCCATAGAAAGAGAGGAAAAACTATTTGATATTGTCGGGCATTTGAATTTAGGGCAAGAATTAATCAGCCAGCCAAGCGAGCGGGAAGACTTAGCACAACTCAACTTAGAAGCTGGACGTAAGGCTAGAAATTCTACCGCCTACGCAGCCGCAATGGTCTATCTGCAAACAGGGATTGAGCTACTGACAGTCAACTGCTGGCAAAGTCAGTATGAATTGACCCTGAATCTCTATATTGCTGCTACCGAAGCTGCCTATTTGAATGCTGACTTTGATGGCATGGAACAGATGGCAGCAGAGGTATTGCAAGAAGCTCAGACGATTTTAGACAAAGTTAAAATTTACGAAATTCAAATTGCTGCCCAGACAGCCCTGGGCAAGATGTTGGAGGCGATCGCAGTGGGTAGAGATGCCCTGCGACTACTGGGGATCGATCTCCCCAGCGAACCTGACAAAGCCTTGATTGGTAAAGCGCTGCAAGCCCTGGCTAGCCAACTTCAGGACAGACTGATCGAGCAACTGGTTGACTTGCCTGTGATGACAAATTCACAGAATCGGGCAGCTATGCAACTCTTAAGAATGTTATGTACGCCCATTTTTCAAGCAATGCCGAGTTTAACACCCCTAGTTAGCTCCACTATGGTGAGTTTATCGCTCTCCTTTGGGAATGCACCCGCATCGACGGTGGGGTATGCGATGCACGGGATGGTGCTGTGTGCCTTTTTAGGAAAGGTGGAAACGGGCTATGCCTTTGGTAAATTGGCACTTTCATTGCTGGATCGGTTCAATGTGCCGGAATTTAAGTCCATGATTCTGTTTGTGTTTGGTTGCTTTATTCAGCATCGCCAACAATCTCTCTTGGCAACGATACCTACAATGAAAGATGGCTATACGGCTGGCATGGAAACTGGCGACTTTCTATTCGCTAGCTACAACATAAATATTTACTTTTCTAGCAACTTTTTCGGTGGGCTAGAACTAGACACTTGGGAAGCGGAAATAGCAGGTTACAGCGCTTTCATGGCCCAGGTAAAGCAATATTCTGCCCAGACTTATTTGAATATGGCCCAGCAGAGGGTGTGGAATTTGAGGGAAACCGTAAGTCAACCGGATTGTTTAATAGGAACTGCCTACGATGAAAGAGTGATGATTCCTAAGCACCATCAGGACAAAGACTTCACGGCGATCGCTAATGCCTATATCTACAAACTACTGCTTGCTTACTGCTATGGCAATTACACGGCTGCCCTAGACCATATTGCCCAAGCCAAGCTGTATGTGATGGCAGTATCGGGATTTGTTATTATTCCCATTTTCCATTTCTATGCAGCCCTTACCCAGTTGGCACTTTTTCGGGCCCAGCCAGACATGGAGCAAGCTGAAATTCTTGCTGAGGTGGAAACCCATCAAACGACTCTGCACCAATGGGCGCAAAATGCTCCCATGAATCATCTGCATAAATGGTATTTGATTGAGGCTGAAAAGCATCGCGTTTTGGGCAATAAAGCCGAGGCGATTGAAATGTACGATCGCGCCATCATTGGAGCCAAAGAAAATCAATTCCTCAACGAAGAAGCCCTTGCCAACGAACTGGCAGCCAAATTTTACATAGAATGGGGTAAAGAAAATTTTGCCCAACTCTACATGATTGAGGCATATTATTGTTATGTCCAATGGGGAGCCACTGCTAAAGTAATGGATTTAGAAACGCGATATCCCCAGTTATTAAAACCTATTCAAGCTGGAAGAAAAAACACTAAGACTACCGCAACCGTGACGAATACGGGTTTGGTGAATCACTTAGATATCAGCACAGTAATGAAAGCTTATCAGGCGATTTCCGGTGAAATAATGCTCGATAAGCTACTGTCTACCTTGATGAAAAATTTGATGGAAAATGCAGGGGCGCAAAGAGGCTATCTGATTTTATCAAGCCAGGGAAAGCTGTTAATTGAAGCTGAAGGCACAATAAACTCCGAACAAGTCACCGTGTTGCAGTCAATCCCCGTTGAAGATTGTCAAGAACTTTCCTCCGCAATTGTCAATTATGTAGCCCGCACTCAAGAAAGCGTGGTACTAGATGATGCTGTCCGAGTGGGACAATTTACCAACGACCCCTACATCCGAAAGCATCAGCCCAAATCAATTTTATGCGTGCCGCTAATTAACCAATCTCAAATCGTTAGTATTGTTTATCTAGAAAACAATCTAACAGCCGGAGCTTTTACGCCAGAAAGAGTGGAACTATTAAAAGTGTTATCTGGACAGGCGGCGATCTCGATCCAAAATTCTAAACTCTATACAGAAGTACGCGAAAGCGAGAACAGACTCGCTCAATTTTTAGAAGCAATTCCAGTGGGGGTGTCAGTGCTGGATGCTTCTGGCAAACCTTACTATAGTAATCGCGCAGCTATTCAATTAGTAGGTAAAGGAGTTATTTGTAAGGGCAGCAGCGAACAAATATCCGAGGTTTATCAAGTGTATAAAGCTGGTACAGATCAGGAATATTCCTCTGCAGAATTGCCAATTGTGCGAGCGCTGAGGGGCGAAAGTGCCACCGCTGAGGATATGGAAATTCACCAAGGTAATAAGATTATTCCGATAGAGGCTTGGGCTACTCCCATCTATGATGAAAATGACAATATTTCTTATGCAATTGTAGCCTTTCAAGATATCACAGAGCGCAAAAAAGCCGAAACAGAGCAGATCAGGTTCACCAATGAACTTTTTAAACTCAACAAAGCTTACGAGCGCTTCGTCCCCAATCAGTTCCTCCATTTTTTAGATAGACCAAGCATTGTCGATGTCGAATTGGGCGACCAAGTGCAGTTAGAAATGTCGGTGCTATTTTCTGATATTCGCGACTTTACTACGCTTTCGGAAAGTATGACGCCGGAGGATAATTTTCAGTTCATTAATGCTTATTTATCTCGGATGGAATCAGCGATTATTGAGAATCATGGCTTTATTGATAAATATATTGGTGATGCGATTATGGCCCTATTTAGCGGTAATGCTGATAATGCAGTAAATGCCAGTATTGCCATGCTGCATCAACTTCAAGTATACAATCAAGAGCGGGTTAATTCTGGCTATGTCCCGATTAAGATTGGCATTGGCATTAATACTGGGAATTTAATGTTAGGCACGGTGGGCGGGCCAAATCGCATGGATACGACGGTAATTAGTGATGCGGTGAATTTAGCTTCTCGTGTGGAAGGATTAACAAAAAATTATGGTGTTGCTTTACTGATTACACAGCAGACTTTTAATAAGTTAGCTAATCCTAGCAACTATGCTATTCGCATGATCGCTCAAATTAGTGTGAAGGGAAAAGTAGACTTATCTACAATTTATGAAGTTTTTGAGGCAGATATTCCTGAAACAAAGCGAGGAAAATTAGCAACCAAAGATTTATTTAATCAAGCTGTGAGCTTATATCGGCAACAGAAATTTATCGAAGCCACAGCATTATTTGCTCAATGTTTAGAAGTCTGCCCTTCGGATCAAGTTGCTCAAATTTATTGGGAATGGTGTGAACAAAAAAATATCAGTTTAAATATCGAGCTATTAGAGAGAAGTTTAGCATTAATTAAGCCTCACTCTGATGAATTTGTAAGTAACTTTTATGAAATACTTTTTAATGAGTCTTCTCAGATCAAAGCTCTTTTTATGAATACAAGAATGGCACAGCAAAAAGAAAAGCTTTGGCAAAGCTTAGAAATCATTATTGAAAATTTACGGAAACCTAAGTTAATTAATGTTTTTGCTAAAGGATTAGGTGCAACTCATGCCAAATATGGCGTTTCAGTAGAACATTTTCCTGTTGTGGCCAATGCACTCATTCAATCCCTGAAAGCGCAGATGGGTTTAGAGTGGACACCTGAAACTGAAAAAGCTTGGGTAGAGGCTTATACAATTATTCAGTCAGCTATGATTGATGGCATGGGAGTTATGTGACCTTGATGAGGTGTTTGATGCTGACGCTAGAAATTAAAGAGGGCAAGTTAGCTACGCTGGAATTGTTTGCAGAAGCTTGGGAAATTTACTCGGAAGGGAAGTTAGCTAAAGCGGCGCGGCTGTTTTCGGAGTGTTGGCGTCAGAATCCGGGGGATGCCGTCGCTAAAATTTATTGGGAACGCTGTCAGTCTACTTTAAGAAATCGCACAAAAATTAAAGACAGGCTACACAATGTAGATTAATGATAAAAGTCCAAAGCTCGATCGCTACATTAAAAACTAAAGATTTGTTACAAAAAAAAATTACCTTTCTAACGTGCTATTCTATACACAAAGCTGGTGCCTTTTGAGTTAGCTTTAATTTTTACCAAAAAAATCAATATGCTCTCGATTCCAGGCGTTGCCGTCCAGACGCTGCTTTACGAAAGTGTCAACTCTCTGGTTTACCGGGCGATTGGGGAAGCAGATAAAGGGCCAATTATCCTCAAACTTCTCAAAGAAAGCTACCCCACACCTCAAGAATTGGCGCGCTACCGCACCGAATATCGCATCACCCAAGAGTTGAAAGAGGCGGGAGTCGTGCGAGTCTATGACTTGCAAAAATACCAAAACAGCCTCGTGATGTTTGTGGAGGACTTTGGCGGGGAATCCTTGACAATTTGGATGCAGCAGCGAAAGTTTACTCTGGAGGAATTTTTACAAATTGCGATCGCAACTACAGAAATTTTAGGGCAAATTCACAGCGCCAACATCATCCACAAAGATATTAATCCCTCAAATATTGTTTACAACCCGGAAACAGAACAATTAAAAATTATTGACTTTGGCATTTCTACTCAGCTAACGCGGGAAACGCCAACCCTGAAAAACCCCAACATTTTAGAAGGCACATTAGCCTATATTTCACCCGAACAAACGGGGAGAATGAATCGCACTCTCGATTACCGGACTGACTTTTACTCCCTCGGTGTCACCTTCTACGAATTGCTGACAGCAAAACTACCTTTCGAGACTGAAGATTCTTTAGAACTTGTTCACTGCCACATTGCTAGACAGCCACTTACCCCGCATGAAATCGAGCCAGAAATTCCCCTAATTGTGTCTCAAATTGTCAGTAAACTGATGGCGAAGAACGCAGAAAACCGCTATCAAACAGCCGGGGGGCTAAAGCATGATTTAGAAATGTGTCTGCTGCAATTACAACAAACCGATAGCATAGAAGAATTTGACTTGGGAAGGCGAGATATTACAGACCGTTTCCTGATACCCGAAAAGTTATACGGCCGGGAAAGTGAAGTTGATAATCTATTAGCTGCCTTTGAACGGATTGCATCAAGACGATCGCCCCACCCCCCCTTAATAAATAGGGCTTCATGTGACTCCCCCCTTTGTAGGGGCGGTGCCCCCGTGCCCGCCCAGGGCGGGGGGGGATCGCATTTATCCGGCAGTGAAATGATGCTGGTGGCCGGCTTTTCTGGGATTGGTAAAACCGCAGTAGTGAACGAAGTCCATAAGCCGATCGCCAGACAGCGTGGCTATTTTATCAAAGGCAAATACGACCAATTTCAACGCAATATTCCCTTCTCTGCATTTGTACAAGCTTTTCGGGAATTGATGGGACAATTATTATCAGAAAGTGACGCTCAGTTACACAGATGGAAAACCATGATTCTCACCGCAGTAGGCGAGAGTGGGCAAGTGCTGATTGAGGTGATTCCTGAATTAGAACACATCATTGGCGCTCAAAATCCTGCACTAGAATTGTCGGGGAGTGCCGCCCAAAATCGCTTTAATCTGCTGATGCAGAAATTCGTGCAAGTATTTACCACAGCAGAACATCCATTAGTGATGTTTTTAGATGATTTACAGTGGGCAGATTCGGCATCCCTGAAGTTGCTACAAGTGTTAATGGAGGATAGGGGGCATCTGTTAGTGTTAGGTGCTTATCGGGATAATGAGGTGTCACCGACTCATCCGTTTATGTTGACGGTGGATGAGATTGTGAAGTCTGGGGCAGTGGTGAATACTATTACCTTGCAACCGTTGAGTTTAGCAGATCTCAATCAGTTGGTAGCAGATACACTGATTTGTAATTTATCCTTTGCCGGGCCATTGACAGAACTGGTTTATCAAAAAACCAAAGGTAATCCCTTTTTCTCGACTCAATTCCTCAAGTCGCTGTATGAAGAGGGTCAAATTACTTTTGACCCCCCTGTGTCCCCCCTTAGTAAGGGGGGAAGTAAAGGGGGGTGGCAGTGCGATATTGCTCAAGCTAGACTTACCCACGCCTCGGATGTGGTGGAGTTTATGGCGGCGCAATTGCAGAAGTTGCCGGCCATTACTCAGGATGTTCTCAAACTTGCCGCCTGCATTGGGGCGCAGTTTGATTTAGATACCTTGGCAATAGTCAACGAAGAATTCCCCGAACAAACGGCATCAGCATTGTGGAAAGCCTTACAAGAAGGACTCATTTTACAGATTACAGAAGGCTATAGCTTAATTCAAACAGACGTTCAATCCCTGAATCAGTCTGTTACTAACCCAATTTATAAGTTTCTGCACGATCGCGTCCAGCAAGCAGCTTATTCATTGATTCCCGACGACCAAAAACAAGCCACTCATCTCAAAATTGGAGAGTTACTCCTACAAAAATATTCGGACAGAGAAAGAGAGGAGAAACTATTTGATATTGTGGGGCATTTCAATCAAGGGATTGAGTTAATCAATCAATTAAGCGAACGAGAAGCCTTAGCCAAACTCAACTTAGAAGCGGGAGGTAAGGCAAGAAGTTCTACCGCCTACGCAGCCGCAATGGTCTATCTGCAAACAGGAATCAATCTACTGACAGCCAACTGCTGGAAAAGTCAGTATGAGTTGACCCTGAATCTCTATATTGCTGCTACCGAAGTTGCCTATTTGAATGGCGACTTTGATGGTATGGAACAGATAGCAGCAATGGTGTTGCAAGAAGCCCAGACGATTTTAGATAAAGTTAAAATTTATGAAATTCAAATCGCTACTCACACAGCCCAGAGTCAAATGTTGGAGGCGATCGCAGTAGCAAGCGATGCACTCTTGCAATTGGGAGTTGAACTCCCGACTGAACCGGATGAAGCCTTGATTGGTAAAGCGCTGCAAGCCCTGGCTAGCCAACTCCAAGACAGAAAAATTGAGGAACTGGTCGATCTGCCCGTGATGACAAATCCACAGACTCAGGCAGCCATTCAACTGTTAGGAATGTTGTTTCCAACCATTTTCCTGGGAATGCCCGGTTTGCTGCCCCTGCTTAGTTCCACGATGGTGAGTTTATCGCTCTCCTTTGGGAATGCACCGGCATCGACGGTAGGTTATGCGATTCACGGAATGGTGTTGTGTGCCTTTTTAAAAGAGGTGGAAACAGGCTATGGCTTTGGGAAATTGGCACGGAACTTGGTGGATCGGTTCAATGTGCCAGAATTCAAGTCTATAGTTCTCTTTTTGTTTGTTGGCTGGATTCAGCATCATCAAGAATCTGTGAGGGCAATGATACCGACGCTGAAAGATGGCTTTGCGGCTGGCATGGAAACTGGCGACTTTCTATACGCAGGCTACAGCATAAATATTTACTTTGATTCCAACTTTTTTGGTGGAATAGAACTAGATACTGTGGAATCAGAACTAGCAAGTTATAGTGCTGCCTTGGCTCAGGTTAAGCAATATTCTGCTCGGGTTTATTTAGATATGAAGCAGCAGATGGTGTTGAACTTGAGGGAAGCCCGTATTCTGTCGGATTGCTTAATCGGAACTGCCTACGATGAAAGGGTGATGATTCCTAAGCACCATCAGGATAATGAATTAACGGCGATCGCTATGGCTTACATCTGTAAACTGTTGCTTGCTTACTGCTATGGCAATTACACGGCTGCCCTAGCTCACATTGCCCAAGCAAAACAGTATTTAATGGCAGTATCGGGATTAGTTTTTGTTCCCGCTTTCCATTTTTATGCAGCTCTGACGCACTTGGCACTCTTCCCCATACAGCCAGAAACCGAGCAAGCTGAAATTCTCACCCTGGTGGAAACCCATCAAACCACTCTGCACCAATGGGCGCAAAATGCTCCGATGAATTATCTGCATAAATGGTATTTAGTTGAGGCCCAACGGCAACGGGTGTTGGGTAATAAAGCTGAGGCGATTGAAATGTACGATCGCGCCATCTCCCTCGCTAAAGAAAATCAATTTCTCAACGAAGAAGCCCTTGCCAACGAACTCGCAGCCAAATTTTACCTAGAATGGGGTAAAGAAAAATTTGCCCAACTCTACATGATTGAGGCGTATTATTGTTATGTCCAATGGGGAGCAACTGCTAAGGTAAAAGATTTAGAAAGGCGATATCCCCAGTTATTAAAACCTCTTCAACCGGGGATAAAAAACACTAAATCTAGCGCAAAAATGACGATCAGTGGTTGGGCTACTAACTTAGATATAACCACAGTAATGAAAGCAACGATCGCAATTTCTGGCGAAATATTGCTGAATAAACTACTGTCTAACTTGATGAAAATTTTGATTGAGAATGCGGGGGCGCAAAGAGGATATCTCCTTTTATCAAACCAGGAAAAGCTATTAATTGAAGCTGAAGGATCCATAAACTCTGAACAAGTCACCGTGTTGCAGTCAATCCCCGTTGAAACCTGTCAAGAGCTTTCCTCCGCAATTGTCAACTATGTGGCTCGCACTCAAGAAAGCGTGGTACTAGATGATGCTGTCCGAGAAGGACAATTTACCAACGACTCCTACATCCAAAAGCATCAGCCCAAATCAATTTTATGTGTGCCACTGATTAACCAATCTCAAATCATTAGTATTGTTTACCTAGAAAACAATCTGACAGCGGGAGCTTTTACCCCAGAAAGAGTGGAAATATTAAAAGTGTTATCAGGACAGGCAGCTATCTCGATTCAAAATTCTAAGCTTTATACAGAAGTACGCGAAAGTGAGAACAGACTGGCTCAATTTTTAGAAGCAATTCCAGTGGGGGTGTCAGTGCTGGATGCTTCTGGCAAACCTTATTATAGTAATCGCGTTGCTATTCAATTATTAGGTAAAGGAGTTATTCCTCAAGTTACCAGCGAACAAATCTCCGAGGTTTATCAAGTGTATAAAGCTGGTACAGATCGGGAATATTCCTCTGCTGAATTGCCAATTGTGCGAGCGTTGAGAGGCGAAAGTGCCACCGCTGAGGATATGGAAATCCACCAAGGCAACAAGATTATTCCGATCGAGGCTTGGGGTACTCCCATCTATGATGAAAAGGACAA
>NZ_JAUBPT010000144.1:0-20889 GCF_036700905.1 Microcoleus sp. S13_C3
AAGTTAGAGCGGCGGATTGAATTTTCTAAAGTTATGTCATTTTCTTATTAACAAAAATAGTTTTCTGCACCACTAAGGTGGTATCCCACAAAGCTTTGAGGAAAATCCCCAAAGCCCCATTAAAATCGCGAGGTACTTCATAACCGCAGTTAGGGCATCTAAAAGTTTTAGATCCACCTAACTTTCTATGAATATGACCGCATTTTGTACAAGTTTTGGAAGTGTATTCCTCAGTCACTCTAACCAATCTCGAACCGTAACGATTACAGAGATGTTCTAAGGTTTGTGAGAACTGATAAAATGCCCAAGTCATCATCGCCCTCGCCGACTTGGAATTAAGCTTGCGAGCGCCTCTTGCCACCATTTGAGAAGTTTCAAAAGTAGGCAGGTAAATGACATCGTAATTTCGAGCCAAGTAGCTCGCTACCTGCTTGTGAATTTCCGACCGCAGGTTTTTGATTCTCGTCCTAATTTTCTCCATTGCTTGTTTCAGCCAATAGCGCAATCGGGAAAACTGACCGCCTTTTGAACGACAAAGTTTTGATTGCATTTTATCTAAATGTTGGCACAATCTAGCAATTTTTCCAAAGTCGTGCTTCCCGAATTCAGCAAAAGAATTACCATCAAATCCCGTCAAAAAACAGCCCAGTCCGGGGTCGAGTGCGATGGTTTTTCCGCCATTTTTAGGCTCTGGGATGTCCATCTCTACGGGCATATTCACAAACCAGCGTCCCTTATTGTAGGTAACTTCTACGGCTTTGTCGTAGTTGATTAAGCAGGAATCTTGCCCAGTCCACAGAGGCTTTTCTAGACCTTTGCTAGCATTGAGCATTAGATGACCATTTTTATAGTCGCCTGGAGCGAACTGAATAGTCTGCTTTTGGTCACGAATCGACCTAAACCGAGCTAATTTCAATCCGACTAAAGGATTGGGTTTTGCCTTTTTTCCTTTACCTAACTGAGCTGGCTGTTTGTCAGTTTTCTTCCAAGCTGTATAAGCCTCGAAAAGGGCGTTATCCAAACTATGTGCTATTCCTAATTCTTTACACCAATCAGGAATTATCTCACAACAAGCGAGTTTTGCAGAAGCTACGAAAAGCTTGTTTACCGGAAGTTTTCAAGACTGGCTGACTGGTCTTTTTGTCCACAGTGTAGTAGGTAAATTTTCCCTGGTGTTTATTCAGGTAAGCGATTGCATTGTTATACACTTTTCGGTTGGCGTGAATTCTCAACATCCAGACTTTCTTCGTCTCCCCCTTTGGGTAAACTCGGTACGTCAGAGTCTTCAATGATTTGCTTTTTGTACTTCCTGAGTCCGTACAGTCGGCAACGGAAGACGTGGATAATTGCGAGTAGGTCTTCAACGATTTCTCTTTCTGGACTAAGTGAACTATTGTTGAGAACCAGAATCTTACACCCGCCCCGCTCTGCGAACCATGAGATAAGATCGAATCCGAACCGGCATAATCTATCTTTTGAGGCAACGACAACCATTCAGATGTCGCCCGTGTAAATGTGTTCCAGTAGGGCGATAAGACCTTTGCGCTTGAAGTTAAGTCCGCTCCCGATGTCTTGGATAATTTCACATCCGGGGTAGCGAGACAGAAGAAAGTCAGTCTGTCGTAGAAGGTCGGCTTTTTGACTTCGACTGCTAACTCTGGCGTAGAGGATGGTTGGTTTAGTAGATGGAATATTGACAACTGAGTCTCCGTCGTAGCGTCGCTGTCCTGACGGCGTTCGGTACGCTTTGATTTTCCCTTATTTTTCCCACCGCTAAGCGTGTTTTTGAACATACCCCGAGTCGTTGAATAGCGATTCTTGGTGGTAAGTAATTGGACAGAATTAATTACACACTGATTTTTTGCTGATTCTTTACTAGACAAGGCTTGTAGCCCAAATTTTTGTGTAATTAATTGTGTCCTACTACTTACATATGTGGACATATTGGGTTTTTTGAGTGAATTATCTCAGTCTACATCAATTGTCTGCCTTATCAGGGAAATGTCTAATAAAAACTCGTCCTGGAGATTACTCTTGATAATTTATTCATGATGACATACTTCATAAAATGCGGATTTGATATAAAATGTTTGGGATTATGTGCTAAATTTGGCTTGAGTGAATAATGGGTGTCAAAAACCGGCAGCAAACTAACCTGTTGCTGCTATTATTTCCCGCTACGGCATGGCTGATGGTTTTCTTCATTTTGCCCGTGCTAATTGTACTGTTGTACAGTTTCTTAGAACGCGGTACTTACGGCGGTGTTACTTGGATATTTACTCTCAGCAACTACCAGCGTTTGTTCAGTGGACTTTTCTTAGGAGTAATTGGGCGATCGCTGTGGCTGGCTTTTCTAACAACAGCCACTTGCTTGTTAGTTGGCTATCCCCTGGCATTCTTCATCGCCACCCGTTCTCCTCGCTGGCGAAATGCTTTGCTTTTGTTGGTAATTATTCCATTTTGGACTAACTTTTTAGTGAGAACCTACGCCTGGATCATACTCTTGCGTAGCGAAGGAGTAGTTAACACAGCCTTGCAAAGCCTGCAAATTATTAGCGAACCGTTAAATTTGCTTTTTACGCCTTTCGCTGTGGCGATCGGTCTTATTTACGGCTATTTACCTTTCATGGTTCTGCCTTTATATTCTAGCATAGAACGCTTCAATTTTTCATTGGTAGAAGCCGCTCACGATTTAGGGGCAAATGATATTCGCACTTTCTGGCGCGTATTTTTACCATTAACAACTCGCGGTATTGTTGCAGGATCTATTTTAGTTTTTGTTCCCGCTGTCGGCGCTTTCATCACACCGGATATATTGGGGGGATCTAAAACAGTTATGGTGGGAAATTTGATTCAAAATCAGTTTATGAAAGCCCGCGACTGGCCTTTTGGATCGGCGCTTTCTATGCTGTTGACGGTAATCATATTGATTCCTGTGTTAATTTACTTCCGCGTGTCTGACGAAACTCAATAGTAAGGTGCGAAATGGGCACCTTACTTGGATTTTAGCTAAAGAAATCCACCTACCAACTCAATTTGCTGCAATTGAGACAAAATATCGGCTTCCAAGTCTTTCAGACGTTTAGTTTCAGCTTGGATGTCAATTTCTCGCGATTGTTTTTGAGCGAGCAAACTATCTAACTCGGCTTTGCGAGAATTGA
Organism: Microcoleus sp. S13_C3; assembly: GCF_036700905.1. Lineage (NCBI taxonomy): Bacteria > Bacillati > Cyanobacteriota > Cyanophyceae > Oscillatoriales > Microcoleaceae > Microcoleus > Microcoleus sp. S13_C3. Next base: position 3,162 of record NZ_JAUBPT010000144.1, read on the forward strand.
TATCAGCATTCACGCGATCGCACACCTGTTCTTCGTAAGTCTCAAAACATTTCCTGACTGCTTCATAAATATATTGCGACTGTTCTTCAGCAATTTGTGGCAGATATTTGACAAACTCTGTCTGAGTTGCAGAAATGAACTGTTGGCGAACATACTCCGCTTGCAATGCTACAACACCTGTAACTACCAGAATTCCACCCAAAACTGAAAGAGTTAAAGAGGCAAAAACTACACCGATAATATTTAGCACCAGCGTCACCATGACACAAGCCAAGACACTCTGCCAAAACATATTGAAAGAATGGATACCTCTGTTGAGGTTGTCGGGAATCGAGGAAAACATATCTATTGCTACCTCAGCCCAAGTCGAGTTTTCTTCATGCTTGTAGCTATGCCCGACGGCGTAGAATCGGTAGCCTAACAGCTTCTTATTCATAGCCTCTACTACTCGTTCATATTCAATTCGAGAATCGGCTGCTTTTTCCTCAAGTTCAGAGAAAGCAGAGGCTATCTTCTGTTTGGCAATGAATTCCCAAGCAGCGAGGCGATCGTTCATATATCGCTCGAAAGCACGTTTGAATGAGGTATAGAACATTGCCCGGTTGTTTTTGTCGAGAAATTGCATGAAATCTAAATCGGGCTGAGTGCTTAAAAAATCCTTTTCAAAGGTGTTCTCTAAATCCAGGATATAGGTACGGAAAGAATCGCCTATTTCTTGGGAAGTTCGATCGCGGACTGTTCTAATTTCTTGCTGGAATTGATTCCCAATTTCCGACAAGTTTGCGAAGTCCGACTGAATCGAATCAATTTTCTCTTTCAATTGATCGACAGTTTCATCTAACAAAGGAATGCGGCGGGAGATTGCTGCTTGAAAGCGATTGCAAGCTTGAAGGGCGATCGCTCTTGCTTGTTCCCGTTCAGCAGCAGCTCGTTCCCCAGTCAGAAAATGATTGAGAGCCGCCAGAAACTCCACAAAGCCAGTGCCTTCTAAAGAAGCTTCTGAGTTTTTCAAACGACTACGCAAGGCATTGAGAGCAGAAATCTCAAATACTCGCTCCTGATAAATATCCCGGCCCCGATCCTGACAATATTCACTCAGATTAGTCTGGAAAACTCGACGCAGTTTGTCCTCGGCTACTTGCAGTGCCTCAGTGTCTTCTGGATCGACAAGTCCCTCTCTAATTCTATCCCAAGAATTGACTATGAAGAAGATAGTTAAACCTCGGTCTTTGAGGTAATTCTGGAGATAGCGGCGTTCCTCCAATGTGCAAGGTTGAGACGCACTCAACACAAAAAGTATGGCGTGACAGTTGTAGATATAGTCGAGAGTAAGCTGGTTTCGCGCTTCCGTATCATTCAGTCCCGGGCTGTCCACAAATTCGATACCTTTGGCTAGCAGCGGTAGCGGATGTTCTACCACCGCATGACTGATATCTGGAAAAGCTAGCTGTTTGCCTCGCTGTAGAATTTTTGCTTCTTCTGGATCAATTGTATAGCGCTGCTTAAACTGCTGAAAATCTATTTCCTCTGGTTGTTTGCTATCGTTATAGTAAATCGTCGCTTTCTCTGCTGTACCGTATTTCAGCACCGTTAACAAAGCAGTACAGGGAGTGACATCACTGGGAAGTAAATTCTGCCCTAGCAAAGCATTGAGAAATGTACTTTTTCCCCGCTTCATATCCCCTAATACTAAAAACCGAAAGACTCCTTGGCGCAAATTTTCACTTTGCTGGATGAGACGTTCAATCTCTTTAGAGAGTCCTAGTTTTCCCGATGTATTTTCTGCTTGTGATTCAGCTAGGGTGAGATTTTGGGCGATATCCTCCAACAAAGCTGCTATCTCGTTGCGAACTCTGACAAGGCGATCCAAGCTATGAAGCCAACCAGCCGCTTTTTCTTGACTGCTCATGGGTCTTCCCTCGAGTAAGGTCTAATTCGATCTTATCACCTTGACAGATCTAAATTTAGGGTAAGATGCGCTAATGACTAATGACTAATGACTAATGACTAAAACAAAACTAGATTTACTCGTGCGGGCGATCGGCAAAAAGTGGCTTTGGGTACAAGCTGCACTAGCATTTGCCTTTCTTTACTTGCCAATTCTCATCTTAATTATTTACTCCTTTAACGCCTCCAGATTCAATGCCGTTTGGCGTGGCTTTACCCTTGACTGGTACCGCAGTTTGTTTAGCAATGCAGGCGCGACGATTGCTACGAGTAGCAGCGCCGGAATCTTGACTGCACTCAACAACAGCTTGCTAATTGCAGCTATTTCGACTGTGTTAGCGACAATTTTTGGTACAATGCTCGCGCTAGCACTGGAACGCTTTCATTTCCCAGGGCGCAAAGCAGTAGAAGCTTTACTGTTTTTGCCGATTATTATGCCCGAAATTACGATCGGCATTTCGCTGCTAGTTTTCTTTACGCTAGTATTTCGGATCGTAGAAAATCTCACGGGAATTCGCCTCAATCTCGGCTTACCTACCGTAATTATCGGTCACATTGTCTTTAATATTTCCTTTGTGACTATTACTGTCAGGGCGCGTTTGGCGGAATTAGATCCTCAATTAGAACAAGCAGCTTTTGACTTAGGCGCTAACGAATGGCGGGCTTTTTGGCGCATCACTCTCCCTCTAATTTGGCCCGCTATTTTCAGCGCGGCACTCCTGGCTTTTACTCTGTCGCTAGACGATTTTGTCGTGACATTTTTTACCACAGGTGTCGGTTCGATGACGCTGCCATTATTTGTTTATGGCATGATAAAATTTGCAGTTACGCCAGCGATTAATGCCATTTCAACTTTGATGTTGTTGGCTTCCTTGTTGCTGGTTGTATCATCGTTAAAAGTTCAGAAAAGTTAAAAAAATTGCTTTCTGTGTCATAATTATTGTCGTCTGCAACTAACACAACCTATGAAACGCCTGCTGACTTTCCTACTTTTGTTTGTGATGAGCGCAACGGTGGCTTTCGGCTGTAGCCCCACAGGTGGCAACCAACAAGTGCTCAGCATTTACAATTATGCCAGTTATATAGCCCCAGAAGCGATCGCCCAATTCGAGAAAGAGAACAATGTTAAAATTCAATACGACACTTTCGAGAACAGCGACGCACTCTATGCCAAACTAAAACAGGGAAACCCCGGTTACGACTTAATATTTCCCGCCGATTACATGGTAAAAATCATGATCGCCGAAAATCTAATTGAGCCGCTAAATTTAAACCATATTCCCAACCAAAAGAACCTAGAACCTAAGTTTATCAATCAAGCTTTTGACCCTGGGAATAAATATTCCCTGCCCTACCAGTGGGGAACGATGGGAATTGGCTACAACGTGAAAGAAACCAAGGGCGATATCAACAGTTGGGCGGCGATGTTCGACCCGCAATATACCGGAAAAGTAGCATGGCAAGACGATGCCAGATACACATTTGCAGGAGTTTTAATGTATTTAGGATTTGATCCCAATACAACCAATCCCGAAGAAATTAACAAAGCCCGCGATTTGCTGATTAAAAGTAAAAATATCATTGCAGCTTTTGTCCCCGACACTGGGCAAAATATGCTCGATCAAGGAGAAGTAAATTTGACAATGGAATGGAGTGGCGATATTTTCCAAGTGATGACAGAGAATCCTAATATCCGTTACGCTATTCCCAAAGAAGGAACAATCATTTTTTCTGACAACATGGCAATTCCCAAAGGTGCGCCCCAGAAAGAGTTAGCGGAAAAATTTATTAACTTTATTTTGCAGCCAGAAGTCGGCGCCCAAATTTCCAATTTTACCCACTTCGGATCGCCCAACAAAGCAGCCATAGATCGAGGTTTAATCGACCCGAAAGATTTTAAAAATCCTCAAATTTACCCGCCGGCTGAGGTGTTTGACAAAATGAAATTATTGCAGGATGTCGGGAAAGCAACTGCATTGTATGATAAAGCTTGGACGGAAGTTAAAGCAGGGGCCGGAAAGTAGATATAAAACAGGTTTCCGCCCGGGCTGGTTCACTTAAATTTTTAGTTTGCATGGGAGTTGCACCATCGTCAAGAACGGGCAAGATGCCCGTTCCACAAAACTTAATTTTCTTGTGGAACGGGCATCTTGCCCGTTCATAAACAAGTAATTGAGAATGGTACAACATATCAATTTAACCAGACTCGAACTCAGATTTTTATTACTCATACATACTAACACAATGCACTCTGTCGAGGTTTTAGAAGTTTCCAAAGTATTTAAAAGTGTCCGCAGTCAAGATTTCCTGGCTGTAGATAACATCAACCTGCAAATTTACGATCGAGAATTCTTTTCTTTACTCGGCCCTTCCGGCTGCGGCAAAACTACAACTTTGCGAATGATCGCTGGTTTTGAGATTCCCACAGCGGGCGAAATTTACATTCACGGTCAACCGATGCAAAATCGCCCACCCTTTCACCGCCCTGTGAATACGGTATTTCAAAACTATGCTTTATTTCCGCACATGACAGTAGCACAAAATGCCGCTTTTGGGTTAGAAATGGAGAATTTGCCTCAGAAAACAATTCGCGATCGCGTTGCTGAAGCCTTAGCATTAGTACAGTTAACCGAGGTAGGAAAACGCTATCCCCGCCAACTGTCAGGAGGACAGCAGCAGCGAGTAGCACTAGCAAGAGCATTAGTCAAACAGCCGTCTGTTTTGCTGTTGGATGAACCTTTAGGAGCGCTGGATTTAAAATTGCGTAAAGAGATGCAATTAGAATTAAAAAAAATGCAGCGAAAATTGGGAATTACGTTTATTTATGTAACTCACGATCAGGAAGAAGCACTAACGATGTCGGACAGAATTGCAGTGATGGATGGAGGAAAACTGCAACAAGTGGGGACGCCTGTTGATATTTATGAATATCCTAAAACGCGGTTTGTTGCTGATTTTATTGGCGACAGCAATTTTTTAAGTGGTCGAGTAGTAGAAAAGCAACATGGTAAAATAATCGTGTTGGTTGACCAGCAGTTAGCGGTGTTAGTTGCAACAACCGAAGATATCCCCCCTGGGAAAGTTGTTACCCTGGTGTTGCGGCCAGAAAAAGCTGCTATTTATCCGGCTAATTATGATGCTGAAAATAGCTGGCCCGCAATAGTAGAAGAGGCTATTTATATTGGCACTGATACGCGCTATACGGTGCGGTTGACTGCTAAAAGTTCGATCGCCCTTCGCCGACAAAACTTGCACAGAGATGACTTGCAGCGACACCAAGTCGGCGACAGCGTTCGAGTGGCAGTGCCGCCGGAAAGTATCTACATTATTTGACACTCAAGCGGGCTGAAGCCACTGAGATTCTTTGGAAGATTGAGGAGCAGATTGAAGATGTACATCCTTCCCGGTAAAAAATAATCTACTTCTTCTTTCTGCTTCCTCCTTCTTCCTTCGCGTCTTCGCGGTTCAATAATATAGACAGTATTGGTGCTAAACTCGCGTTTGACTTTGCAAAATTCCCTCCAACAGCCGCTCTTGACTTTTCGCAGGTTCCTTGCAAGTCAAACACTCGCAAACTAACCCGATAACCCCTTCAGGCAAATCAGCCTCAATCTGACACACAGCCGTCGGATAATACTGCGAAATCAACCCCGAAATCTGGTCGGGAGTCGTGCGAATCAGGGTAGAATGCTGATACCAGTCGATCGCCGAAAGTAGACTCGGACAAGCTTGCGGAGCATCTTGTACAATACTGCTGAAAGCTTGCAGACCTTGCTCCGCGCGATCGAGATATTCTAAATTAGGGCCCAACAGCGCGAGACGAACCAAAGAGGCGATCGCAATTCCATTCGCCGCCGGAGTTGCATTGTCTATATAGCTGCGTTCCCGCACCAACAAATCTCCGCTAGCATCCTTAGCAGTATTGTAATATCCTCCCAATTCCACGCTCCACAAAAACTCATCAAACTCTTCTTGCACCTGCACAGCTTTCTCCAACCAAAAGTGAGAATTCGGCAACTGTTTTGCCTCTTCCCCGTTGCTTAAATTCAAACTCGCTTGATGCAAATCCAACAAAGCTTTCACAAACAAAGCATAATCTTCCGACTGCGCGGTAACAGCAGATTGTCCGTCATAATTCAACCGCTGAAACCGCCCATCCGTCCACTGATTGTCTAAAATAAAATTAGCTGCTTTCACAGCTAATTCCAAATATTCCAAATTTCCAAAAACAGTCGCAGCGCGGGCCAATCCCGAAATCATTAAGCTATTCCAAGCCGCAATCATTTTCGTGTCAGTAACTGCGGGAATTCTACCCGGCCAACTGTCGTTTTTAGCTTCTTGATTGTTGCGGGCTGGCGGAAAGGTTTTTACCGTATCGGGATTGCCACCGTAACGCACCGCAAAGAGTTTAGCCAAAGCCGTTTCTATCGTGTCGCTCAGTTTTCCCGGATGGCGGCGCTGCAATACATTCTTGCCTTCAAAATTGCCGTTGCGACTAACAGTAAACTGTGCTTTAATTTCTGCCAATTCCTCAGCAGTTAATAGTTGTTCCAGTTCCGCATAAGTCCAGACATAAAATGCTCCTTCTTCCGGTTCTGATCCCCCCGTTGCCCCCCCTTCGTAAGGGGGGGTTGAATTTTCTGCACCCCCTTGATAAGGGGGGGTTGAATTTTCTGCCCCCCCTTGATAAGGGGGGGTTGGGGGGGTAAAGCTGTCAGCATCCTGTGCAGCATAAAAATAACCTGTCGGCGCAATCATTTCTCGCTTCAACCATTCTACTGTCCCCGCGATCGCAGTTTCAAAAGCGGGTTCTTGTATTCCCGCGCTCCACAAATTTGCTAAATACTCAACAATTTGACCGTTGTCGTAGAGCATTTTTTCAAAGTGTGGCACAGTCCAAGTCGCATCAACCGTATAGCGGTGAAATCCGCCTCCTACATGGTCGTAAATGCCGCCCAATGCTAAGTCTAATCCGCGCTGAGTGCAGACTTGTTTGCTGTCGTATTTTGAATCAAAATTGAATCGCGTTCCCCGCAGTGCTAGCTCAGCATAAGGTATCATCGGAAAACTGGGGCCGGGGTTGCTGCCCGCAACAATTCCCGTGTTGAGTTCTAAGCCTTTTTGGAAGAGTTCGCGATCTAATTCGGCGGTTACTCCTGACAGCGCAGCCGTCTGTTGGAGGTTGCCTAAAATCTCTGCTTTGAAGGCTTCTACTTTGCCTTTTTCTGTGTCGTAAAAGCGGCGAATTGCTTGCAAAACTTCTAAAAATCCGGGGCGTCCATATCGCGGTTCTACGGGGAAATAAGTGCCTCCGTAGAAGGGAACTCGCTCGTCTGGAGTGAGAAAAACGTTGAGCGGCCAACCGCCTTGACCGGTCATCATTTGCAAGGTTTGCATATAAATGCTGTCGATATCCGGGCGTTCTTCGCGATCGACTTTTATCGGTATAAAATGCGAATTCATGTATTGGGCGATCGCGCGATCGGAAAATGCTTCTCCTTCCATCACCGTACACCAGTGGCAGCTAGAGTAGCCAATTGACAGGAAAATCGGTTTATTTTCGCTTCGGGCCGTTTCTAGGGCTTCGTCGCACCAGGGCCACCAGTCGATCGGATTTTCGGCGTGTTTCCGCAGGTAAAGGCTTTGGGATTGAGCAAGACGGTTGACCATAATCAAATATACTTTTACTCGTGCTGGGTAAGCTTTTGACACTCCCCGTCCTTATAGGACGGGGATTCTTGGTTCAATGAGTCGCCATAACCTAGCAGGGTTTCCCCAACTAAACTAGAGGGCATCTCTCCCCAAGCGTTAATTTCGGCGTGCCCCGCCGTATTTTGGGCGCGTTTCAAGATGTTAATTGCTGCGTTGGTGTCTCGATCTGCCGAATACCCGCAATGCGGACAAATGTGCGTTCTAGTTGATAGAGACTTACTGACTTTTTTGCCACAATTCGAGCAATTCTGACTGGTATTGTGGGGCGATACAGCTACGGTTTTTGTTCCGTAGACTCTCCCAAAATAATCCAACCACGTCCGAAACTTAGACCAAGCGGCATCACTAATCGACTTAGACAGTTTTCGGTTCTTTACCATGCCCTGAACATTTAAGTCTTCATAGGCGACCAAATCGTTAGATTGGACGTAACGGAGTGCCACTCTCTTGACAAACTCTTCTCGCTGCCTACTTACTCTTAGATGTTTCCGAGCATACCGATTTTTGGCCTTCTTGTAGTTATTAGATTGCGGTTTACCCTTTTTGAACTTTTTGGACTTTTTCCGGTTGGCGCGGTTTAATTGCTTTTCTGATTTGCGATAAAATTTAGGATTTTCGACTATCCCTCCCTCACTATCAGCCAAAAAGTATTTAATTCCGACATCAATTCCTAGCGCACGATTGGATGACTTGCAATCTTTGAGAGCGCTCCGAGGAGCATCGACACAGAATTGCACGTAATACCCATCACTACGTCGGACAATCCGTACCCTTTTAATTTGCTCTATCTGATAAAAATGCAAGTCTCGACTGCCTTTTAATTTCAGCATCCCGATACCTTTCTTATCAGTAAAGTTAATGCGTTTCCGGCCTGATGAAAGTTTCCAGCCACCAACCTTGTACTCGATCGAGCGACTGTTTTTCTTGAACTGCGGATAGCCCTTTTTACCCGGCTTTTTGTTTTTACAGTTGTAGAAAAACCGATCGATCGCGCGTTGGGCATTTTCAACAGCAGCTTGACAAGCATGACTGTACAAGTCTTTGACAAAGCCAAACTCTGCTCGCAATTGAGTGCAATATTTATACAGTTCTTTTCTGCCGACACCGCGATTGTCCATCCAGTACCGCAGGCATTTATTCCGAATAAATTTACCCGTGCGAATAGCTTCATCGATCTTGTCGTATTGTTGCTTTTTCCCGTAGGCTTTGAACTCAAAAACTAGCATGGTTCGACCTTGGCAGGCTGCTGTCTTATACTACCATATATTTGACGTTAATTCCAGAATTAATAGAATTAAAGCCGTCCTATAAGGACGGGGCTTGTATCCCATTCTTTTGGTCATACCAATTTTTTATGAGGCCCCGTAGAATCAGATCCCCCCTAGTCAAGAGGGCGGGCACTCTTGGCACCGCCCCTACGAAGGGGAGTAGGGGGTGGGACAAGATTCCGCTCAAAGTCAACCCCTACTCCCCAACAACCAGGGGGATTTAGGGGGATCGAGATATGTGCAACTTCACATTAAATTGGTATCAGTCCTCTAGCAGTTTAGCGCGAGATGTTTTAGTTGAGTTGTGGCTGATAATTATGTTTTAATATTAAGGCTGATTATCTCGATCTAATATGAGCTTATCATCTCGGAGAACCTTCAATCAACAGCTCGCACAATTTTTGCTGAGTGCGGCTGTTCCTCCTGCTGTTCTCCAACTCAGCCAAACTGCATCCTCGGAGCCAGCTTTATTAGAAACTAATCTTAACAATCTGCTGGCGAAAGCAGACCCAGAAATAGAATTATTAGTCCCGACCTTTTTAGGTAACGACAAGCGTCGGTTCTACGGCAGAGGTGTGCCGAAAAGTTTGAAGTTAATCGACAAATTTGAGCTAGGAAGCGGACGGACTTTTCTGGGAAGGCGATCGCAAATTTGGAGTGGCGCGGGTTGGACTGGACAGCCAACCATCACCAGAGACCGGGGAAAAACTTATTTAATTATAGGTTCTTTTGACCACAATTTGCGAAAAATAGATATTGCTACCAATAAAGAACTTTGGCGATATAAATTTGATGATATAATCAAAGGTTCATCAACAATTTATATCGATGAAAAAGCGAGTTCCGAAAACAGAATTGTAATTTTGCAAGGCAGCCGCAGTGGCGGTGGTAGCCAAAAAGTAGTGCCGAGTTTTAGGGCAATATCTTTTAGAACTGGCAAGGAACTTTGGAAATTGGACATCAGGAAAACGCCCAGCTACAGCCGGGATAATGACAGCAGCGCTTTGGACATCGGCGGTGGCGTTTTGTTCAATGCGGGGGAAAATGCGATCGGCTATTTTCTCGATAGTTCCACAAGCAATGCAAAAATCAAACAAGGCATCAAGCAGCCAAATATCTTGTCGGAAGTACAGCTTTATGCAGCAGGAGATATCAGCAAACACGGCGGTAACTTGGTAGCGGAGTCATCGCCATCAAGGCTCAAAGATAGAATTTTTATAGCTGCTGGTTCCGGTCATATTTACGGTATTAGCATTGCAACTAAAAAGATAGTTTGGGATTTTTATACGGGTTCCGATTTGGATGGAAGTGCTGTAATTTCTAAATCAGGGAAACTGTTTTGTGCCATAGAAAAACAATACATTCAGGGCAACGGCGGAGTGCTGAAGCTGAATCCCAACAAGGAACCGAATGCCAGCGTCGAATGGTTTTTGCCTACCGGAAATCGCCGATTTTCTAGCTGGGAAGGCGGGATAATTGGCTCGGTGGCGTTGAATGACGAGTACAATTCAGGGGAGTTTCCGGCGCTGTTTGCCACAAATGCGATCGACGGCAATTTGTACATCGGTTCCCAAGATATGATTACAGGTAAAAAAACTTCTGTGCCTTGGCGAAACCAGTCTTACGATACTCCGGTAATAGTATTTAAAAAAGCGATTGGTTCTTCAATTTCAACTCCGATTTTTACCGATGGCAATAAACTGATCAGTGCGGGATACAACGGTGTTTATTTGTTCAATTTGAATTGGGAACGAGCGAAGTCGGGGGATCAGAATGCTTTGAGAAATGCTAAAGGGGAGTTTTACCGTTTGAAAGTAATAGAATCGGGGAGATTTAAGCCGGGTTTGTCCTTTGAGGCGACGCCTGTAGTTTGGGACGGAATTGTGAGGATTTGTGCGAGGGATGGCTGGATGTATACTTTGGGTTAGTTATTGGTATTTTGTACTTCTATCGGGAACAGGCAAGATGCCTGTTCCACAATAAGTAGACTCTGTTGTGGAACAGGCATCTTGCCTGTTCCTAAAAGGGTGTTGAAATCTGCGGTGGGATTGGGATTGTCGCTGAATGCTGGGAATGTCGATCGAACTGAAGGAGAAGACTACGAAAAAGCGTTTGGGCGGTGGCGGTTGAAGCAACAGGTGGGCCAGTGAAAAACGCTTTTTATCGGTATAAAGTGCGAATTCATGTATTGGACGATCGCCCGATGGCAAAATGCTTCACCTTCCATCACCCTACACCAGTGGCAGCTACAGTAGCGAATTGACAGAAAAATCGGTTTATTTTCTCTCCGGGCCCTTTCTCAGGCTTCGTCGCACCAGGCCCACCAGTCGATCGAATTTTCGGCGTGTTTTCGCTTTTGCTGGCTAAGCTTGTCATATTATTTCCGATCGATTACCCCTAATACCGTAGGGGCGGGTTCACAAACCATACCTGCCAATAATTGACAACCTCAAAAACCCGCCCCTTGTATCTTAAAAGAGTAGACCTCTTGCAAAAATAACTAGGACGGGCTCTTCGGCCCGTCCCACAAGAGTTATTTTTTCTTGTGGGATGGGCCGAAGAGCCCGTCCAATAAATTTATGAAAAGGACTTTTGCAAGAGGTCTAGTGAGACGGTAGGGGGCAGGGCCGTTTCATTCTCTTGTAGGGGCAATCCCCCCGTGGTTGCCCCAATCCCGTGACTGCCCCAATCCCGTGGCTGCCCCAATCCCACCAAATGCCTAACAAATCCTGGATGGGTGGGGTAGGCATTCTTGGCACAACCCGTACAAAAAGCTGGTTTTCCCTAGGGGCAATCCGACCCCTACTCCCCGTGGTTGCCCCGAAACAGCCCTGACGGTAGAGGCGTTCCGAAAACTATGTCCCTGAAAGTCGAGTCGTCCCTTTAGTCGGCCAAAGTTCCGGCGTCACAGATAATAACGAGCACCGAAACCATTGGTCTCTAAATTGAGATGTTGCACCATGATCGATAAGCCTGTTTTGGGCGGAATCTCCTGCCCAACCCCCACTCCCCACAAGAAAACTCATTCTTTGTGGAACGGGCCCCAGAGCCGGTTCTTGGTAATGGTGCAACATATAAGTCTAAATGGCGCTGGTTGCTGAATCCGAAAGCGAGAATCGACGCACCGAATATAATCCAAGATTTTCTCCTGAGTTATAGCCCCCATTCCGCAGCTTCCACTGTCACCATCGGTTTTTACCTGCTTTTACCCACCAATCAAGCTCTCACTTAAATTTTTATACGTACATTCACGGATAAAAAACTTTTTAAGGGCATAATTTAGAGCTTAAAAAGAGTTTTATCAGTAATTATGCTGTGTGACACCCCTGTTTAGGGAGCTGGGTTATAGCTTTTTGAAAGACAGAACAGTCAGGACTCAAATCCGGGTGGCAGCACCCCTATTATTTGATGCACGCCATAGGAAATAGCGAGCTAGAAGCCATCAATTTAGGCATTTTGCCTAAATCCAATCAGCGTATTCCCAATCTTCATCGAATCTTTATCAAAACTACTTGCATTAACTTGTGCTTTGCTTTAGATTGAATATGTGAAGGAAAAAAACCAGCTTCCAGCCAACTTAAAAATAAAGGTGTCAACCATGAAATCCACATTAAACTTAGTCAGATCTATTTTAGCTGTTGCCAGTGTCGCCGCTGTTAGTGCAGTATCCGCAGCACCTGCCTCTGCCTTCAGCTTTGGTAATATCGCTGGTGGCGATCCGGTTGGAGATGCCTATAAAAGCAACTTTTCATTTAACGTAATTGACGAGGGTACATCAGTTCTTTTTAACATCTTCAACTCGGGAAATGCGGCCGCCCCTGATATGTTTATCGGTAAAGTTCTCTTTGATGATAATGGCTATCTGTCTAATGCCGTGGCTAACATTAATAACACGGGTGATGTACGCTTTAGTGGTGGTGCTAGTAACGATCAGTTGCCTCAAGGTGGTACGGGCTTCACTACAGACTATGCCTTCACAAGAGATAATGGTGGTGGTAATCAATGGGCTGTCCAACATAGCGAAAGTTTGGGAGTGAGGTTTACGGGAAATTATGCTAACGTAGTTTCCGCTTTGAATACCGGTGCCTTAAGATTAGGTTTGCACGTTCAAGCCTTACCAAATGGTGCAAGCGATTCTTACCTCAGCAGCAGCACTAGCAACACTGAAGCTACTCCTGAACCTTTAACAATGCTTGCTGCTGCAGCCGCTGTTGGGTTTGGTGCTAAGTTCAAAAAGCAACGCGCTCAGGCTCAAAAAGCTGAATAGGCGATAGTTTGAACTCGTTTTCGATTCTGGCTTGATGCCAAACTGATTATTTTATGTTCGAGCTAAAAACCTGGTTTCTTGGTGAAACCAGGTTTTTTAGTATCTGATAGCACGCCATCGTGAACACCCCAGACTTTGAAGCCGAACTCAGAGCATCTTATATTTGTAAAAACACTTTTTCTGCTTCCTTCCTTCTTCATCTTTTCTCCTGGCTGCTGCCTCCAATTTCTAGCGGAGGGCTGCTTTCATTGAGATGATCCCGTCAAATCGCCCCTAGACAGCGCATTTAAGAACTACGGTAGGGCTGTTTCTGAAGCATTGCCGATATATAGCAATCCTTGCAGGAGTCGTAAATTTTGGGAGCATCTCATATTTGTAAAAATACTTCTTCTGGCTCCTTCCTTCTTCTGGCTCCTTCCTTCTTCCTCTTTCCTTCTTCCCCTTTCCTTCTTCCTCTTTCCTTCTGCTTCCTGCCTCCTGCCTCCTGCCTCAAAACTCCAATTTCTAGCGGAGGGCTGCAAAGGTGAGATGCTCCCTAAATTTTTTACCCCACCCAAACCCTCCCCAAACCCCAGGGCTGTTTCGGGGCAACCGGGCGTGGGATTGCCCCTACGGAAAACCAGGGTTTTGTAGGGGCGGTGCCCCTGTGCCCGCCCCCACCCACAGATGATTTCATGGGCATTTCAGGCATCGGGGCTCTTCACGAGGGTTTGCCCCTACAAGAAAATGAAACAGCCCTGCCCCCAAGCCGCTCTGAGGAAGAAATTCACAAATGATTTAGGATTGCTATAAAGACACGCTCGATTCTTGAAAAGCAAATAATCACCATTGAGCATGGCTCGAACTCTAACTCGCTCAGCCGTATTTACTCGAACCTCAGTGTCACACCATGCACGGAGCCAATTGCGCCTACTCTCAAGAAATCCAAACCTCATTCAGGCTACTTATTTTTAATTTTTGTTGATTAACTCCCTTTTTAGTCTTTGCTTACAGGGGCTAAGTAAGCAAGCGCTAGGCATCCAACCAATCATTTCGAGTACCAGTCTTTTCACCAGGTGTCCTAATCCTGAGCTATGCGTTGCCTCTAAGTCTCATCATTCATCAAATTCCAGAGTGTCTACTAACCTCATCTCAAAGATTTACAGCCCTTAAAATCCCCCAAGTCCTTTCCGTAGGAGGGATTCAAGCTACTAAGTTGTCCAAATCCCGTACTATTTTTATGATATGATCTAAAAATTAGTCTGGACTGTTTTTAGTTCGTAGTCTGAAACCCTCGATTTTCCGTGGGTACTTTGATTGCCAAATCGCCTTGCCACCCTTATTCTACGGTTGACAATCAAAAACAGTCCGCAGTATGGCTCTAATCAATCAACTAATAACTAATATCTAAAATGTTCAAGAGAAAACTTTTTTGGCTCATCATTATCGCCACAGCTTTAGTAACTCTGAATATGACACTCCTGTGGAAAATGGACGATGTTGCTCATTTTTGGATGAGTATAGTTTTTTGGTCCGCTGTGGGTTCCCTACTGTGGGACAAGCAGGATATTCTCAAACAGAGTGAGGGAAAAAATGACGTATTATCGATTGTCGCTGGGACAATATTAATAGCTTTTATTTTATTTAAAAGTGCTCTGGTTTCCAGTAAATTCGATCCTTTTTTAAGACTGGCACCTTTTTTGTCTGGTTTAGGTTTGAGCTTAATTGCGGTAGGCTTTCAGAACTTAAAAATATATTGGCGTGAATTGCTAATACTATTTTTTCATGGCACCCCCAGTGTCATTACGTTACCTTTAGTGGATTTTGTTGCCTCGCTTACTGCTAAATTTGCTTATTATTCTTTGTGGTATGTCGGTTTTGATGTAACACATTACGGTAATTATGTTGTCTTACCGACAGGAAGGGTGTTGGTAAATGGGGGTTGTTCGGGTATAGAGGCCATGAATTACTTATTAGGTTTAGCTGTAGTTTGTTTAGTGATGTTTCCTACTAAACAAAATAAGGCTTTGGTAATAAGTGTCGCTGTCATTTGTGGTTTTATTATTAATGTTTTCCGAGTGGCTGGAATGGCATTGTTAGTTGCATCTAATCGCCTAGATTTGTTTAAATATTGGCATGAGGGGGAAGGTTCTTTAGTCGTGGGAATGATTGCGGTGGTTTTGTTTGGGATATTTTATCAATTTATGTTGAAACGAGATAGCCAACTTAGTCAAAGTTCGGGAAATTAATTAGTTGCAATTTGAGGTAATATATCGGTTCTTCGATTTCCCCTCCCATAGTCAGGAGTCGGGCTCATACCAATTTTTTATGAGGCCCCGTAGAATCTGATCCCCCCTAACCCCCCTTAACAAGGGGAGTAGGGGGTGGGACAAGATTCTTCTCTTTCGTCCCCCTTAAGAAGGGAGATTTAGGGGCAGCGAGATATGTGCAACTTCACCTTAAATTGGTATCACTCAAATGTCCGGGTGTTGAAATCCGCCAATGTCACTACCTGCCGTTTAACTGCGCTTATATCTATCATAGAAAGGATGTCAGGAATTATAGGAAACTTGTTATGGCGGCAAATGAAAGTCAAATAAGTCAAATTTACGGTTCAGAGGATGCTCAAGGTATTCTGCAAATTGCGATCGCGCGGCGACAAGATGAAGGGGAATTATCCCGAGTGCAGCTTTTCGAGATTGCAGCGGAATTGGGCATTTCCGAACAGGATATTGTGGCGGCGGAACAGCAATGGTTAGCAACTAGAGGAGAAGTTCAAGAAAAGCTGGTTTTTAACTCTTACCGTCGTCGCAACTTGCAGAAAAATGTGACCAAGTACGGTATTATCAATACTTTTTTAGTTTTGTTTAATCTAGCAGGTTCGCACGAGCTTTCTTGGTCACTTTTCATTTTACTAACCTGGGGATTGGGATTGTCGCTGAATGCTTGGAATGTTTATCAAACTGAAGGGGAAGATTACGAACAAGCATTTCAGCGGTGGCGTTTGAAGAAACAAGTCGGAGAGTCTATTGGTACTGCGACGAATAAGTTTATGAAGTGGTTGCAGTCGTGATTTGCTAGGGTAAAAAACGCTATTGCCCTTTCTTTTACTTGACACTGGTGAAGTAATTCGGATTTTAACTCGTTACTGGAAAGAGTAATTGTTAAGGTTTTTTCTTTAGCCTATCCCCAAGAGCGATCGCCCTTTATTGAGTTATACAATCAAGGACACTGCAATGCCATGTCCCTACAAATATCCCTCTTTGAGTCCCTCCCGCCAGTCTATCGCATTCTCTCCTCGCGAAAAAGCTAACTTTCCTGGGGCAACTTTCCGTTAGCAGCATCTTCAACCACAGGATGAATTAAAGCAGATCGAAAACCTTGCCGCATTTCCGAACTCAAATACCTGCGCTGCAAAACCTGCCATTTTTGCCAAGCTGCATAGCGATTTTCGGCCAAGAAACCAGCCAACTTCGGCAACTCTTTTTTCAGATCGCGATCGACAAAATCTGTCAGAAACTCGCCTAAAACTTCACTGTCTTGAATATCGCCCAAACATTCCTGAACAGCTTTTACATCTTCGACATAAACTTCGTAACTCTCGCTGTAAAAATTCCCAAACAGATTCATCAAATACCGAACCCGCTTAGCTTGCTTCCGCAAATCGTGCAGAATAGTTCCCTCGGCTGCTAACTTCTCTTCGACAGCCTCAGCATTCAAATCATCCGCAACTTTAACTTTGCCCTCTTCATATTTTGTGCCCAACAGCCAAGCCGGATGCAGGAAAAACTCACTAACTTGAGGTAACAGTAAATCTGGCAAAACCTCAGCAATTGGCAAATGTTCGATCGCCTGAAACTGCGGTTTTTCCAGCCAATCCTCGATCGACTGCTTCAGCGATTCGTAGCTTTTGTGCTCTAAAATCGCCCTCACCCCTTTCAAAGCCCGGTGGCGCTGTTTGAGCAAATTCAATAAAGCCTTATCCAAAACTTTCTGTTCTTGAGTCGGCAAATTCGGGTAATAGCGGTTTTGGAGACTTTCGAGCATCACATCCAAATCCCTGAGCGTTCCCAGAATCCGTCCCACCTTACCAATTTTACGTTCAGAAGCCTCTTTTGGCCAATCTAAAACCGGAGCAAAACCAGCCACAGCCGATCGCAAACGTCTCAATCCCACGCGCATTTGATGAAGTTCTTCCGCGTCTTTGTCTTTAATAACTTCAGCCTCGTGCGCTACACTTTTGCGGAAATATTTCTCAATCGCCCCAGATGCAGCGTCTCCGAGAGTTTTAACTTGAGTTTTAACTTTTGCTGATGTTTTTACGTTCATGGCAGGTGTAGATTCCAGATCCCCGATCGACTTTAATTTGGATTTCAAGGCTTTGGTAGTAAAGGGTTTACATCCTAGCACACCACCCCAATTTATGACTGGCTTCCATACATGAATCTTAATATTATGTGCTTGACAGTTTATACAAATTGACATACTCCCCAGCCTAAAGGCGTGGGGATTCTTTACGCTTCACTGAGTTGTGCTACCGAAGTAGTCTTACCAT